>JAHDGW010000125.1:0-814 GCA_020631635.1 Saprospiraceae bacterium | reverse complement strand
ACCATCAACTTAGCTGCTTTGAATCTTTAGGTTTTTTGTTATTTGTACAATTTCATGTTCTTCACCGGCCACAATACCATTTGAGCGAACAGGGGAGGTAAATGCGATAAGTCATGAAAATTCAATAGTTACACTGTCGAGCCAGGCCAGAGCGGAAAATACAGGTAAAGCGATTTACCATGCAGAACGAAATGCGTTTGAAAACTTAATCTTTAAAGGCATACCCAATACAAATCAAGAATCACCTATGGTACCTGACGAATTTGAGGCTTTATCCAAGCATAAGAGTATGTTCAAGTCTTTATTAGTGAATGAGGGCTATCGCAGATTTATCATGGATTCGTTTACCAAGAGCAATATAAAAACTAGCGGACTTCAGCTTGTAGATCAAACCGTGAAAATAGATCTTCGAGGGCTAAGAAATTTTCTTCAGCAAGAAGGAGCCATTAAAAAATTTGGACTTTAAATATCAGAAAATGAATAAGTACATATACACTCTTTTACTAGTTCTACTTGGTTCTTTTATTGCTAATGCTCAGGATGAAAAGCCAACTATTCAACCTACTATAATGGCCATACCCTTTGCAAAAGAGGGTCAAAGTACAAGACAAATGTATGAGTATAGCGAGCTCAATAGAATTGCAATTACAAAGGTAAAAGAAGCATTTGATCAAAGAGGAATTAATACAATCGACTTTCGAGCAAAGCTTAAACAACTACAAAATTCCGAGGCTTTGACAGAAGATCAAGAACTTACTCTGAAAGATGAGGTGATCAAAATGTCCGGAGCAGATATTTACATTGAAGTGGAGGC
>JAHDGW010000124.1 GCA_020631635.1 Saprospiraceae bacterium | reverse complement strand
TCCTTTTTTGCTTTGAACATGTTGATATTCATGTAATATAAGCCTACAGGCATGATCTAGGTGTTTTTCAAAATCTGATAGTGAAAAGTCGAGCATAGGAAATCATTTATGCTCCTAAATGTACTATGAAATTAAATTTTGCTTGTCCTCTAGTCTTAGTTATCTAGCAGAAATTATGTCTAGAGAAAGAGGCTTGATATCAAATTGGAGATGGTCGCCACTACACTTGTATCCCTCACCATCTGTATGGTAGTAAAGTGATTCTTCACTGGATAGTGTTAAGGATTTTGCTTGATAGACAGATACGTACTTACTTTTATGCATCGTTCTATTCAAAAAGCGATATGCATTTAATAAATAAGCCCAAAGTGGTGCTTTTCTGATCATGACGATATCCATTCTACCATCTTGCACGTTGGCATGTGGCGCCATCGTAAAGTTATATCCATATACACTGGCATTGCATATGGCTACTGTAGCGAATCGCCCTTCCATTTCCATACCATCGATAAGGATCTTTAGCATAGGTTGATCGTAATTGATCATCTCTTGAAAGGAGGTTTTGAGATACATCCATAGTCCTCTTTTCGCTTTATTTTTGATACGATAAGATACTAATCCATCAAATCCTACTCCAGCGATATTAACAAAGACTTGCTCATTAATCGTGCAAGTATCTATACGCTCAGTATGATAGTTATTGATTGTTTTTATGGCCTCCATTATTTTTCTAGAAATCTTAAAATGGCTGGCAAATCCATTTCCTGATCCTCCTGGTATGATGGCAAGTTTAGTTGTAAAATTAATATTGAGTAGTGGATCGGCTAGGGGAGTAGATACCTCATTGACAGATCCATCTCCTCCACAAATGGCTACCACATCACACTGATCGATGATCGCTTTTCTGCTTAACTCAACCGCATGACCCGCATACTTAGTATACTGAATACTATATTCAAATTGCTTGTGATCGAGATGTTGCTCTATGACCTTTTCTATATCCTGTTTACGAGATGTACCAGATCTAGGATTTATGATGAAAATGATCTTTTTCATTACCTAAAAACAAAATATCGATACATAATGAAGTTGAATCCTATGGCTACAAGCACTGCAGTGAATACGTTACTGAGTATATAATGAAAACCTAAGTATTCTGTGAAAAGATAGATTCCTATTACATTGAGTCCAAGGCTACAGGCACTTGTAAACAAATATTTAAGTGCTTGCGGGCCCATATGTTTATCTGACCTTCGGAATGCCCACTTGCGACTCAATGTAAAACTTACAACTGCACCACAGCAAGCAGCTATTGCCTTTGATATGACATAATAAATGGCAAAAAGCTCTGTACATAGTATCAGCACTGCAAAATCTACGGCGGTACTACTTAAAGAAGTTAATTGTGACTTGAGAAAAGATTCTCCCAAGGGCACCCTTGTATGCTCTTTTTTGTCGGGTAGCATACGATCAGAATAATTGCAAATAGATCAATACGTGCAGAACGATACAGGAGTAAATACCTGCTAAAATATCATCGCCCATGACTCCAAAGCCATGTGGCAGTTTTTCTATACTTCGTATCCCAAGAGGTTTCCAGATATCGAATATTCTAAAAAGGACGAGTCCCGCTAATAGATAAGTCCAATGAAAAGGTATGAATAACATGGTAATCCAGAGCCCAACAGTTTCATCCATAACGATTTTAGATGGATCATGACCCCACTCTGATTCTAGAACTTTGGTGGCTACCACTCCTAAGCCAGTAAATAGCGTAATAGCTACAATTAAATGTAATTGCGTAAACTCAATCGATCCGCGATCATGTAAATAGAATGCTAGGTAATAAAACAACGACCCTATTATAGCTCCACAAGTGCCAGGAGCGATGGGCGAATACCCAACTCCCAGACTTGTAGCTATAAGTTTATGAAACCATTTCATTTAGTGACTTGATTACTCGTCGTAGTCGAGTCCTAAGTGAGTGAGTACATCTTCTCCAGCCATATGACGGATCGTGTTCTCTAGTTTGATTTGTTGTTTAAATATATCATGCATTGGCTGTACCCCTTTGGCTGCTTGAGGCGATTTTAGATAGAATGATAACCATTCTTGGATACCACTCATATTAGCTCTCTTGGCAAGATCCAAAAAGATCGCAAGATCCAGTACGATAGGCGCTGCAAGTATAGAATCTCTACATAAGAAATCTATCTTTATCTGCATTGGATAGTTTAACCATCCTTTGATATCAATATTATCCCAACCTTCCTTAGCATCACCACGAGGTGGGTAATAGTTGATTCTTACTTTATGGTAAAAATCTTTATATAATTCTGGGTATAGCTCTGGCTCTAGTATTTGCTCTAATACTCCCAATTTCGATACTTCTTTCGTTTTGAAGTTATCAGGATCATCGAGTACAGCACCATCTCTATTTCCTAAAATATTAGTAGAGAACCATCCTTCTAGACCAAGTGCTCTAGCTTTAAGACCTGGAGCCAGTATGGTCTTCATCAATGTCTGACCTGTTTTAAAATCTTTACCTGCGATTGGTGTTTGTGTTTCTTTCGCCAATTGTACTAAAGCGGGTACATCACATGATAAGTTAGGAGCACCATTTGCATAAGGGACACCCATCTTGATCGCTGCATAGGCGTAGATCATACTTGGTGGGATGTTTGGGTCATTGTTTTCAAGACCTTTTTCAAAGGCTTTGATACTTTTATGGACTTTCGACTCTTCAAGATATATCTCAGTCGAACCGCACCATACCACTACGAGTCTATCACACTTATTCTCTTTTTTGAAGTTTTCCATGTCCTTCATCAGAGCTTTGGCAAGAGCCATTTTTGTTTTTCCTTTTTTGACATGACTACCGTCAAGACGCTTTACGTAGTTTTTGTCAAAAACAGCCTTCATAGGCTTTATTTTGGATAATGGACTTTTTAGTTTTTTAAGAAGTGCTGGATCAAGTACTTCTGCATGCACTGCTGCTTCATATACATTATCATCAAATAGATCCCATCCTCCAAAAACAACATTTTTCAAGTTCTGTAGGGAGACTACATCTTTGATGAACGGTTTATTGTTCTCAGTTCTACGACCTATTCTCATTCTTCCCATTTGAGAGAGTGATCCGATAGGATCAGATAGTCCTTTGTTTACAGCATGTACACCAGCAATGGTTGTAGTCGCTACCGCACCCATACCAGGGAGCAGTATCCCGAGCTTTCCTTTTGCCGCCTTCACAGTCTTCTTTGCCATTATGTTACTTTTAATTTGGCGCAAATTTATATTAATTTCCGCTGTTTGTTCCATTTTATGGTGTTTTCTATTCCTTCAGCTAAATAATATTTTGGCTTAAAGTCAAAATCCTTTTGTAATGGACTTATATCACAGACCCAGCTTTTGCACTTGAGTTCTGCTACCTTTTGAGGATTTAATGGGGGATATTTTCCGGTAAATCTTGATGTAAACTCGGTTATATGCGCCAGACCTTTTACTATGAATAAGGGAAGCCTTAGCTTTACAGTCTTTTTTTGTAGTGCTGATTTGATGTAGTTGTGGAGCTGTGATGCACTGTAATAATGGCCATCAGATATAAAATAGTTTTTACCGCTCTTAGCGATAAGCATAATATTAAAAATCTGCTCTACTAAATCTTCTATATAGATAAAGGTCAATTTTTGGGTTTGATAACCGACAAATAGCTCTAAGCCTTGATTGATCATTTTGTATACGGTGAGAAAATCTTGTTCACGTGGCCCATAGACTGCGGTAGGTCTGACGATGTTATAAGGTACCTTACTGCTACTTTTTAATATTTTTTCTGCTTCCCATTTGCTTTTACCGTATGCGGTTACTGCTTGCGGAATAGAATTTTCTTTCACTACGCCTTCTGATGTAAGATCAGCTGGACCATAGGCCGCTAGACTACTAATAAGGACTAATTTTGTCAGTGGGATTTCGCTTCTTTCTATAGCTTGCAGTAAGGTAGATACGAGATCAGTATTTACTTTATAATACGAGGCTTCATCTTTGGCTTTGGTCAATCCAGCATTGTGGATGATATAATCAAAACGCTGTGTTTCTAAAATCTCGGTGAGTTCGGCCAAGTTTTCAAAATCAATGTAGCACAGATTTATTCTATCATCTTGTAGGTATTCTAATGATGAGCTTGACCTTATACCTGCATAGGTGTCAAAGCCAAGATCTAGTGCTTTTTCTACTAAGAAACTACCCACAAAACCACTAGCTCCTGTGATGAGTACTTTTTTAGACATCAGATTGATTTTTTATAAATCCTGTAGGTCTTATATCGTTCACCGTTCAGTTTTTCAGCTGCAGCGACCATATCTTGATTCGATTCCAATATCCAACTTGCTTCTCCTCCAAGTAACTTCCGTTTGCGAGCTTCCTCTATATTCTTTGCGAAAAAGATGGCTTCAATTCCTTTTTTGCGATATTCCTCAATGATGCCTAAGGCTAGTATTCTTACCGTTTTGACTTTCTTTTTGCGCAATAAGAGTTTAAAAATATTGAAAGGTAGTAATCGACCTTTTTTAAAGTTAATGGTAATCTCATGAATATTGGGAAGAGAGATGCCAAAGCCTACCGGTTTACCTCGATGCTCAGCTATATAGGCAAATTTTTCATCGGCCAACATTTTTAAACCATCGGCAAGATGCTCAAACTCCGAATCGGTAAAGGGTACAAATCCCCAGTTATTTTCCCATGCTTCGTTATATACTTGCTTGAGTAGTGCTGTTTCTTTTTTAAAATCTTTAAGATTTAGATTTCTTATGTGTATGCCCTGCCTCGCAAGCCGATCTTCTAGTAGACCAGCTAATCTCAAGGATTTGTCAGATACCTTATCTGTGTAAATCATATAAGCATAGAGATCCATTTCTTTTTGAAGTCCATAGGCCTCCAGCAGAGTACCATAATATTGATGATTATAGGTCAACATTATTTTAGAAGGTTCATGAAATCCATCTATCAGGGTACCTGCGGTTTCATTGGTAGTAAAGTTGGTTGGACCCATCATCTCTTGATAGCCTAGCGTATGATGATATTTTTGTACTTGATGTAAGAGTGCATCTGATACTTCTCGATCATTTATACAATCAAAAAATCCAAAGAAGCCCAAATTAGAATTATGAAACTCATTGTATCGTTTATTGCTAATTGCGCATATACGACCGACTATATTTTCGTTCTTGAAGGCTAGGTAGGGGATGGCATCGCCATATTGATAGAAGGGATATTTCTTTTTATCAAACATCTCTTTTTGAGCCATGTAAAGTTCCGGTACATAATTCTTATCGGATCGATAGAGCTCATGCGGAAAATCAATGAAGCTTTTCAGCTCTTTTCTGGTCTTTACCTCTTTGATTAAGAGGCTCATGCCTTCGATTTTATGGTTTCTAGGATATCCAGTTTTTTAGCGACTTTAGTAATTTTATCTATGGATTCATCTATTTGATCAAAACTATGAGTCGCCATTAGAGAGTACCGTATCAAGGAAGAACTGCTAGCTACTGCTGGAGATACTACGGGATTTACAAACACTCCTTCTTCTAGTAGCATTTTAGTGAGCTTGAAAGTTTTAAAATCATCTCGGATATAAATGGGAATGATAGGTGTCGTGGTATGCCCAGTATCGAAACCTTCGTCTTGTAGCCGTTTGAGTGCATAGTTTGTATTGGCCCAAAGTTTTTCTATTCGTTCAGGTTCTTGCTGTATTAGGTCTATTGCTGCTATGACTGATGCCGCATTGGCAGGAGCAATACTAGCACTAAAAATTAAGGACCTAGCATTATGCTTGAGATAGTTAATAGTATCATTATCAGCGGCGATAAACCCGCCTATAGAAGCAAGGGACTTACTGAAGGTTCCCATAATGAGATCTACTTGATCAGTCATACCATAATGAGCCGCGGTACCTCTTCCTAATGGTCCGAGCACTCCTAGGCCATGCGCATCATCTACCATGATATTGGCTTGATACTTTTGAGCAAGTTTATAGATTTCTGGTAGGTTGGCTACATCTCCTTCCATAGAAAAGACGCCATCAACAGCAATCATTTTTATTTTATCTGGCTCGCATTTACTCAAGATTTTTTCAAGAGAAGCCATATCATTATGCTTGTATTTGAGCACTTTGGCAAAAGACAGTCTAGCACCATCAATAATACATGCATGATCTAGTTCGTCTATTATAATATAGTCATGTCGACCTGGTATCGATGATATTACACCTAAATTGACTTGAAACCCTGTGCTGAAAACTAATGTCCCTTCCTTACCAACGTACTCTGCTAATTTTCTTTCTAGCTCAAGGTGTAAATCCAGTGTTCCATTAAGAAATCTAGATCCAGCACATCCACTTCCATATTTATCGATAGCTGCCTTTGAGGCTTCCTTTAGTTTAGGGTGATTCGTTAATCCTAGATAACTGTTAGAGCCGAACATCAGCACTTTTTGACCATCAATTTTTACTACAGTATCTTGCTCTGACTCTATAGTCCTGAAGTATGGGTATAAACCTAACTTTTCGATTTGTTGAGGGATGTCGTAAGATGACATCTTAGATTTTAGTAACATAGCAATTGGTTTTTTCTTACGTACTTAACGACTTATAAAGGCAGTCAGTTTGTCGAGGTATGTTGAAATTATGGTTTTTCTTTCTAAAATTTCGAAAATAATTATCCCTATCATTGCACAACCTGCCCCTAATAATATATCAATCATATAATGATGATTGCTGTATAACGCTGAAAACCAAATACCTATTACATCTAGTGTAAAAATAATGGTGATCCAAGGAGATTTAAGCTTAGTGCCGTAGTATAGCAATATCACGGGGTAGGCTGCATGTAGTGATGGAATAGCAGCAAATACATTTGCATTTTTATTGTACATATTTTCAAATATGGGTATTCCTATCAAAGAATCGAACCTTAATAGACCTGCTGCATTTCCTGGTAGACTAAAGTTTTCTTGAAAGCCATAAATAGATACATACCATGGCGGTGCAGCAGGATACATATAATACAACGCAAAACCTACTAGATTAGTAACAAGGAAACAGGCAGAAAATGAAAGAAGTAGCCTTTTTTTCTTAAAAAATAGGAAAACGCAGAATAGCATCGGTAAGGGAACCCAGGTCAGATAAAAGAATCCAGATAAGAAGTCTAGAAACTTGGTATTGTTTTGATCAAAGTATTCATTGATGGTCACTCTCTCAGAGAGATAGTCAAAGCCAAAGTATCTTAATTCTAAGGTATATGGTTCTATGATATGCACTGGGTTGAACTCATAGTTGGGAAACACTCGCATACCATCATAGAGTATCCAAAATATCCAAAAGAACACGAGTGATATGACTAAATTTCTAGTAAACTTATTGAAGAAGAAAAATATGAGGAGACTTATAATAAACAAAATGTGATCGAGTCTTATACCAACGAAGAGCAGTAACCACGATATATAAAGTGATAAAAAAAGAAGTGCAACCTTTATGTTGATATGACTAAATCTCGAATATTGATTCATAAAATCCCTATACTATACTTCAAATATTGATTTGCTATAAGCAGGAATCTTAGTTTCTACATCAAAACCGTAAAATTCCACATATTTTACTCGAGGGAATACACCTAGTTCTTCTGCGTAAACGTAGAGGTTAGTCACGCGGCATAGTCTATCATCCAGTTTGGTGAAAACAAAGCTTTCACCCTTCTGATTTAAGTCAATGTAAAATTTTTGTTTTTCGTATGCTGCCAGATGAAATTCAAAACAGTTTTTGCTGATTATCCTTGAGTGATAGCCGTAGGCAAGTTTGTTTTGTATATAGTTGAGCTCTTTTTGCTCTCCCTTGTCAGAATATCTTATCCAGAACACATGCATAGGAAACTCTCTATTGATAGTACCATCATGGAGTCTATTCAATTCATAAATTACGGTATTCTTATTTTGATTTCTTTGAATGTAGAATAGAGAATTATTATTTAGCGGAGGCGTAGGATAGTGCTCAGGAAGTCCGTGTTCTCCTTTAAGAGGATGATGCTGTAAATCTATTTCGGGAGCTTTGTGGAACATTATTTAAGCATTTGCTTTTTGGAGTATTTCAATCTTTTTACAGCCGTGATATTAGCCATAATGGATAATATAAATAATGGGAAAGTGAATACTGTTATTGTTTCAAAGAGTGGGAAAGGTAAAAAATCTACATCAATTTTATACTCTCCACCTAATACTCCAGAAAGGAGCCCGCAGGCCAGCATAGAAACTCCAACTAAAATAATACGCTCTGGACGTTGCATCACTCCAACAGAGGCCGATACTCCAAGCCCTTCTGCTCTTGCTCTTGTATAACTTACCATCACAGAACCGATCATCGCAATAAAAGCAAATAATGAACTTAGGAAATAGTCATAGGCCACTAAGTAGTAACAAATCCCCAAGAACATAAACATTTCGCTATATCGATCAAGGACACTATCGTAGAGAGCACCATAATTGGAGTCCGTATTACTTACTCTTGCAAGTCGCCCATCTATCATATCCATCAGGCCTCCTATCAATATGACTAATCCGGCATAGCCAATATATTTATGGTTATTACGTATACCTAGCTCGGCACCGTAGATAAGTATGGCGCTCGCGGCCATATTGAGGAGGAGCCCTAAAAATGTAATCATGTTGGCGGTGATTCCCACTTTGACCATCCACATGATAAGTGGATTCAAGACGTTATAGGCAAACTGCTGCCCACTTTTCTTCCATGCCATATGTTGGTTTTTAGTACTGGCTGACTTATTCAGCCCTACAAATCTAGTCACAATTTGTGATTCTTCTATATGTAAGAGGATTTCTCCAACTATGAGATGATTTTAGTGTTATAAATAATATGGATAAATTATCAGTAGTCCTGGTCGAGTACTTAAATACCATACCGTTTATGGATGCATTTTCTAAGGTGCAAAATGATGTACTTGAAATTACACCTGCCATCCCATCAGCATGTGCCGAAGCGTTTTTCAATGGAGAAGCTGACATCGCTCTCGTGCCTGTAGCCTCCTGGGTAGCGCATGGTGCTCAAGAAAAAATTATTACTGATTTTTGTATTGGATGTGAAGGAGAAGTAGGTACTGTATTGCTATGCAGTGATACTAATGTGCATGATGTTGAGACCATTTATTTGGATAGTCATTCTCGTACCTCGGTGCAATTGCTCAAGATATTATGTAAAAAACATTGGGATATTGAGCCCAAATTTATGGATGCTGAGGTCAAGGACTTACCATTAACTCGAGGAGAGGCAAAGTTGATGATAGGAGATAAAGTCTTTACTAATGAAATGAAGTATGAC
>JAHDGW010000123.1 GCA_020631635.1 Saprospiraceae bacterium | reverse complement strand
ATACAATCATAGCTGATGCAGAACAATACGTACAGTACTGCCAAAAGGAGTACGATATGATATGCGTAGATATTTTTCATGGAACGGAAATACCTATGGAGTTTCAAACACATGATTTTTTATCAGAGCTATCAGATATTTGTAGCCATGGAGGATTGATTATTATCAACAGACTGGCATTTACGTCGCATGATCAAGAAAGCAGCCAGCGCTATTATGACGATGTATTTAGAAGTAAGTTTACCAATGCCAGCCTCATCTCTGTAAAAGGGAATTATATGCTCATCAATGATAGCCGTTACTTGTAGAGACCCAGAACTATTAAAAATGTACTTCTGGACTCTATCACTCCTTGCAATGTTGTACATTCGTACCAATACAAAAGTAATAACACATGTTTACAATAAATATATACCTCAAGCTAGCGATCATCGCAGTATGTTTTATCGGCGGCGGAATACTCACGGCGATGTATGGTTTCGGCTATACATGGATATTATTCTTGATAGGCATCGTCTTTTTAGTCAGTTATATCTTACTGGGTACGGTACAGTCTACGGCCGAGCTTGTACAACGACAAGAGTTTGAGGCAGCCGAAAAGCGATTAGGACTTACGCTATCACCAAAATTGCTATATGTCGTCAATCGTGCTTTTTACTATATTATCAAGGGTTCTCTTTCCATGCAGGATAAGAAAAATGACGAGGCAGAAGACTACTTCCAGCAAGCATTAGATCTTAAGCTTCCATCTGATAATGAGCGCGGTATGGTATTGATCCAGCTGGCCAATATCAATGCGATGAGAAGTAAGTGGAATGCTGCGAAAAATTATCATCGTCAGGCTAAAAAGCTAAAAATTACGGAGCAAGGTCTGAAGGATCAGATACTTATGTTTGAGCGCAACTTACAACAAAGTGGTACCATGAAGTCTGCTGGTGCGGGTCGTCGAGGTGCCCAAATGATGAGACCTGGTGGCAAGCGACGTAGACCTAAGATGAGATAGATTTTGCAACCCGTTCAGCGCTGAAAGAAATGCTTAAGCTTATTATCTGATTTCTTGATGAAAAAGAAAAAACCCTAAAGTTTTAGTCATCAATAACTAGCATGCTTAGGCAGCTACGATAGTTGCCAGTTATGACTACATTCAAACAAAAGACTGAGTCGATTTAGGTGTCTGGTCTATAACCTTAAATAAAATCCCAAGGAGTAAGATTTGAATGGGCAAAAAAGCAGGATGATAATATTGCGGTATCCATAAGAATAGAATCGGTATAATCACATTACAAACACCTAAGAACCACGCTATTACTTTTTGCCAATTTTTAAAATAATTTCCTAGTAGTAAAAGATACAGTGGATTAGCCCAAATCAAATTCCAGTTAAGGGCAGTGGCACCATGATCAGTAAAAAACCATAGAAATATGATGATGCCTCCCACGATGCTAATACCTATCAAGACAATAGCCTCTAAGACTCTAAATACCCCAATCTTACCATTCAATATAAGAATTATGCATAGTATAAGCAGACTCCAGAATACTAATAGAGGATTAAACCACGGGCGCTCTGCCCTTAGCAATCTCTCACTTTGATAATCCATCAGATTGATATTTTCGGAGATTAGCGGTTTATCACCTACTGTTGCTTGAGCAAAATAGTATTCTAAGTACTCTGGTAAAAACATCTGTTGTGTTATACTAGCCTCTTGATCAGCCTTACTGCCTATAACCAGATCGATACCGAAATCTGACCATGGAAGACCAGTCAAAAACTCATCTAACAGATTTCTGAAACTAACGGATTCACTTTTTGCTTCGCCCCAATCTATGGCTTGTTCCAAGGCCTTACTTGTGAGCCCTTCAAGTCGAGTAGCACAGTTGTCGTAGAAAAAGTCATAAGGATACTCCACATTTTCAGGCTTCAAATTTTCATTGATAGCCGTTATAACGAATTCGATTTGGGTAGAATCTAGATTCAAAACCTGTTCTCTTACACTGCGATGATCTCTGAGGTATTCATACATAAAGTTTTCTTTAGGTGCTACACTTAGATAGTAGGGTAACTGCCCTTTCATAAACTTCAGATAAAAATTAGGGGTTCGAGTGTTGAAAGTTCCGTAATTAAATATGAGATCCTTGTTTCTAGTAGAATCTATTACCCTCAAAGCACTATGTCCAAAAGTGGAATACAGCTCTGAGCCAGGGTCGCATGTGATAAGAGATATTCTATAGTTTTGGCCTTTGCATATTGGTGCAAAAACAAAAAAGTAAAAGGCAATACTCAGTATAGAGAATAATTGATATGAAGTTTTTATGCGTTGGATCATCTTATTGGATGAAAATACTAAAATATCAATTCAATATTTCAAGATTATCAAACCTATAACCCATTGATCCGTAATATTCTAAAAGTTTAGGAAGCACTATTATGATTTTTTCAATCGTCTTAAGACTATCATGGAGCACGATGATAGATCCATTTTGAGTATTATTGATCACATTGCGGAAGCAGGTATCTGCATCGATTTGCTCGTCAAAATCACCACTAAGTACATCCCACATTACAATGGTATATTGCTCTGATACATCTCGTACTTGATTAGGAGTAATCCTCCCATACGGCGGACGAAATAAAGTGGTATCATTAATAGGCTCGCAATGAGCAATGTTGTCATTGTACTTGGAGTTTTCGGTAGTCCATCCTGATAGATGATTGAATGTATGATTGCCTACAGAGTGCCCTTCGGCTTTAATACGATTGTATATAGCGGGATGTTTCTGTATGTTTTCACCTACGCAAAAGAAACTTGCCTTTGCATTATACTCCCTAAGTGTATCTAATATCCAAGGTGTGGCTTCGGGTATAGGTCCATCGTCAAAAGTCAAGTAGAGTACCTTCTCTTCTGGCTTCATTCGCCATATCAGATTAGGGAAGAGGTTTTGAATTAAAGAAGGTGTCTTGGTAAGGTACATCTATGTGTTTAATTTGACCACGGAATGCTTACTTTTGCAATCCTTTTTGATTTATCCAAGTATGAAACGTCAGAAATCGTCGTTTGCTGCTAGATAATACCTAATAATTTGAAAGAAAGTAGAGATTATGGCTCGTAAAGTACGTGTAAGATTTGCACCATCACCCACAGGACCACTCAATGTTGGCGGATTGAGGACTGCATTGTATGATTATTTATTTGCCAAAAAACATGGTGGCGACTTTGTGTTGAGGATAGAAGACACCGATCGTCTTAGAGAGGTGCCGGGTACTGAAGCCTATATTTTAGAAGCACTTGCATGGGCAGGAATCAGTCCCGATGAGGGGCCACGTATAGGAGGTGATTATGGTCCTTATCGTCAATCAGAACGAGCAGATTTATATCAAAAATATGCTGATCAGCTTATCGCTAAGGGAAAAGCATATTATGCTTTTGATACTCCAGAATCTTTAGATGAACTGAGAGCAAAAGCAGAGAAAGATGGCGGTTCATTTAGATATGATCATAGTGTTAGAGAAGGTTTAGATACTAGTTTGTCTATGAGTAATGAAGCTCTTAACGAAAGACTTTCAAGTGGCGACCCCTATACTATTAGGCTTAAAATAATGGAAGGTAGTACTATATCTTTCGATGATACGGTTAGAGATCAAGTAAGTTTCAGTACTGATCAGATGGATGATAAGATCATCATGAAAGCAGATGGTATGCCTACTTATCACCTGGCCAATATTGTAGATGATCACCTCATGGAAATTACACATGTGATCCGTGGTGAAGAATGGCTGAGTAGTACTCCTCATCATGTATTTATGTATGATGCTTTGGGGTGGGAGATGCCTATATTTTCGCATCTTCCTCTGATATTGAAGCCAGTAGGGAAAGGGAAATTAAGCAAAAGAGATAGCGCAAAATTTGGATTTCCAGTATTCCCATTGGATTGGCATAATGCCGATGGAGCTTTGGAATTTGATGGTTTTAGAGAGGCTGGATTTATCCCTCAGGCGGTAATCAACTTTTTGGCATTTTTAGGATGGAATCCAGGTACCGAGCAAGAGATGTTTGACTTGCCTGCGCTAGTACAAGCATTTTCACTAGATAAGATCGGTAAATCAGGAGCTCGTTTTGATTTTGATAAAGCTAAGTGGTTTAATCAACAGTATATGATACAGATGGCGGATGAGGATCTAGCCATAGAGGCGAAAGCCTTTTTCGATGATTCCGTCTGTCATGATAAGATAGTAACCATTTGTAAGTTATTTAAAGAGCGGGTATATAGTTTGAAAGAGCTACCAGAGGTATCTACTTATCTATTTTCGGCCCCAACAAAATATGATGAAAAGACGATCAGAAAACGCTATAAGATAGAAAATAAAGCGGCGATTCAAGAAATGATATCATCACTCAATACACTGGTATCTTTCGAAGCAGACACTATTCAGAATACGATAAAAGGAAAAATCGAAGCGGAAGAATTGAAGTTTGGTGAAATACTTCCAGTATTTAGAATTGCACTCACAGGTACCCTCAAAGGGCCAGATATTTTTGAAGTAATCGCCGTATTAGGAAAGGGAGAAATGACTGCACGTATGCATGCTGGGCTCGATCTTTTTGACGCAATTTGGAAAGCGAAACACGAGCAAGCATAAACCATGAAAGCACCATTAATAAAAGCGCATCTAGCAGTTTATCGAGAGGCTTTGTCAAAGTCTAAGGATTACTATCACGCTTTTATATTTGGGGTATTGAGTAGATTTCAAGAGCAGTGGGATGTAGAGGCATCTGAATTCGCAGATATGTTTGGTCAGGTATTCAAAAATGAAATCTCGAATACTTTGTGGTCAGCTGATCAATATCGGCCAAAAGAAATCATGTTATTGATGATCGAGCAAGATAAAGAGTTCGCAAGATTCATGTTCAAAGATTTGTTTGACGAACAAAAAGATTTCCATGGGCGGGTCAAACGCTTTCAATTTCATTGCGATCAACTCTTTGCACAAGTACAGAAAACAAAGCCCAAACTATCAACGCATTATCACGAAGACTATACGATGATCAGTACTTATCTGGCGCTTAGGTACCCAGAGAAATATACTCTATATGATTATAAGATGTTCAAAGGATTACTAAGCCGATATGGCAGTACTAATGTGCCTACTTTTGATGATATCGAGCGATATATGAAGTTGATGCGTTCACTGTTACACAACTTTATTTTGAAAGATGAAGCACTTGAGCTGGAGATGAAATCTTACTCTGCAAGGGCTAAGCAGCCGTACATGACATCTACTCTTTGGCTAAATCATCTTTATCAACAACAGCTTTAAGCTTCTTCATGTATGGATAAGAACAAGAAAAATATTGATCGTATCAGTATCAAACTAAATGAATTTGGTGAGCTAGAAAGAAATATCAATATCGATGATATCAATGCTTTTCTGAATGAAACAGTCGAAGACCGAAAAATCAATACTTCAGAAGAGGAATAGTCGGTATTTTGAAGATGGATCTAGCCTTCTCCTATTTTATGAGTAAAATTGTATATCAGTTGTAATTATTATCAAGCAAATCGACAATTTGTAATATAGGTATTGAAGTTTTGAATATATTTATAACATAAATATGTACATAGCTGAATATAAATTATTTATGAGAGGGTTTTCCCTGATGTTTGCTGCATTGTTTTTATGTATTCAAGGCAAATTATTCGCAAATGAGCTCCCCACCGGGAACGATACTGAGCCTCCTGTAATCACAAGTAATGCAGTAGATATGTCTATTTCCTGCGGTATGGATTATGTCATTGCATTTACAGTATGGTATGAAAGTGGAGGAGGAGCCGTGGCTACTGATAATAGTGATACGCTTAATTTTATTGGTATTCCAGAACTTTCAGTTGCACTTGATCTTTTTGAAAATTCTACCAGCGGCGATTGTATTGATCGGATGTTGGAGGTTTCGTTTTTTGCACAGGATACCTGTGGTAACTCTAGTATAGATACCACTATGGCAAGCTTTATATATGTAGATGATGAGTCTCCTGTGGTGACTCAGTTAGCTCAACCCAAAGTGGTATATTGTAATGAAGGAGTACGAGATAGTTTGCTTATTTGGTTGTCTGATCAAGGTGGAGCTATGTTTTCTGATAATTGCGATGACGATTTAGATTTTCAAATTATCTGGACCGATACCAATGGGAATAGCAGTACTTCGCAGATAAATGAAATTCCTAATATACCCATAGATCGGTCCAAATGTAATTGGTCAGTCAATGTTTTATTTTCTAGTATTGATGATTGTGATAATCCTCAAGGTAGTAGCGCAAGCTTTACGGTGATTGATACATTAGCACCAGTATTCTCATACTTACCACAGGATACCACGGTAAGATGTGATGCCATACCGCCAAATGATGTCATTGCCACGGATGTATGTGACGGTGAGCTAGAAATCGAGTTTTTTGAGTTTTCATCTCAGTCTGATGATGTATCACAATGCAGATTTGCGGAGTACTCTATTCAGAGAGAGTGGATTGTTGCAGATGTTTGTGGTAACCAATCGATACATACGCAGACGATTACTGTAATCGATACTCTAGCACCTACTTTTACAGTTCCAGCGGATAAAGAAGTAAGCTGTGATGATATTCTTAATATTGTAATTACTGGAGCGCCTATTGATATCAATGAGCCCTGTGGCATGACTACAGAAACCTTTAGTGATACGTTGATCGGAGACAGTTGTCCTTTTGAGATACAACGTACTTGGGTTGTGAGTGATGTATGTGGTAATTCGACTTCGGCGATTCAGACGCTGTCTATTGTCGATATGAGTGGTCCAGAGATATTCATCGAGGCCGAGCCAAGATCTATTAACTGTGACTCCATGCTAGATATTTCGAGTGATTTTATGGTATGGCTTAGTAGTTTAGGAGGTAGTAGTGCATCCGAGGCATGTAGCCCTTTGCATAGCTTTGCGGCTATACCTGGTTCTTATGATATCAATGATACACTTAGTTTTCCTGGTATACCAGTGATCAGCATGAGTGATATTACTTGCCCTTCTACGATAGACGGAGTACTACGTACTACAATGGTTGACTTTGTATACTATGACCGATGTGGTAATGCATCTGTTACTTCGGCAAGCTATATGGTTGCAGATGATGAGCCTCCCATGATAAGTAATTGCCCAATGGACGTAAGTATAGATGCTAATCTAGGATCTTGCGATGCGTTTTATGTATTGACTTTACCAGAAGCTGTGGATGTCTGTAGTAATGAAAACGGGGATATTGTAAGAACGCTAAGCCAGCAGATTGTGTCATCAGTTCCTGGTGATGACAATGCGATAGTAGATAGCCTCTTCTTTTCATTTGGACCCATCAATGTTTTGAATGTTGCGGCAGTTACTGATATTTCACTTTTGATAGATCTGACCAATGTAGATGTTGATGATGCAGATGAATATTTTTATATCAAAGATGAGCAAGGGGTTGTATTGGACTCCACATTGACTACTTCATTGCAGTGCGATGATATTTCACTTGTCATTTCGGCGATTTCAGAAGCCCAATTTTTAGACTATGCAGCAGATGGCTTTATTAATTTTTGGCTTGTACCAAAACAAGATGTAGCATTGCCTGTACTTGGTATAAACGATGCTTGCGGAATATCTACAGCAAGAGTAGATCTTTCATACCGTATCGAACAAGAAAATGGTATTACTTGGCAGGTACAGATAGATGACGATGCACCAATAGATGCCGTGGCAGGAAACTCTATTTCGTTATCTGACGGAATGCATACGATCAGTTATATCGCCAGTGACTGTGCTCAGAATACAGCGAGTTGTATTCAAAATATTTTGGTCGTCGATGGTGAATCACCAATGATTACTTGTCCTGCGGATATAAGTATCTACGCAGAGGATACTTGTTACGTCGATATATTACTCTCAGAAGACATAGTCTATCAGGACAACTGCTCTGCCAATGTAGTGTACGAGTTGGATGCTCCTAGCACCTTCGAGGAGTCATTACTTAATTTCAACCTTGATGCCGTCACTGGTCAGTTTTTAGCCGCGAATAAGCAGCTTAGTTTTCAAGGCTTAGATTCCATAAAATTTAATACCTCACCTCCTATCTTAACCGTCAATGTTGCAGCAGATATCAATGATGAAGGAGAGTTCTTCGAAATATTTGCCGAGGATGGTTCACTGATTGGTTCTACACCCGTAGTGACGGGAGAGGAGTGTTTAACACTGGCTCAAAGCCAATATTTTATCTCTATTGATACCTACAATGCATCTTTGGAAGATGGAAAATTGGATCTCACCTTTGTTGCTAATAATAATAGCAATATAGAGGGTGGAGGAATCAACTCGTGCTTCAGTATACCTGCTGGGAGCAGTACCGACGGTCAGAGTACTCTGAGTGCCAAACTGAGTGTAAGTGAAGCCACGATAAGATATAGTGTAACTGGAGCAAGTGACTATGAAGGAAATGTACTAGACAGCACAGAATTAAGACTCCAAGTAGGTTCTAATATGGTTACATACTATGCTGAAGATGCATCAGGCAATGTAGATTCTTGTCAGTACGAAATAGAAGTATTGGATACGATCGCTCCTAGGCTGACCTGTCAAGATGCGGTTATATTTATACATCCTTCAGGCTTGATTGATTATGTCTTACAAGATTCTGAACTGCTTGTAGAAGTATCTGATAACTGTGGCGATGTGGATGTAGCCATAGAGCCTTCTACATTTCAATGTTCAGATGTTTCTGAAAGTTACGAGGTGATGGTGATCGTTACAGATATGAGTGGAAATTCTGCACAGTGCTTATCCAATGTGAGAGTAGAGATGCCAGTACTCAATCCTTCTTTTGCAGCTGGGGCATGTGAGGGAGATACGCTTTTGTTATTCGCTGACCTGCCAGAAGCACCTATAGCTAATGCGTATACCTATAGTTGGAGTGGACCCAATGGTTTTGTATCTAGCCTCCAAGATCCATTTATACTCAATCCGGATGCTTCGTATTCTGGAACGTATACACTTGAGGTCGAAGGGTTTGGTGCATGTATGTCGATGGGTACCGTGGAAGTAGCAGTGGATCAGCTCGTCACCCCTGAGATAGAATCAGATACTCCTGTAGCTTGTATAGGAGATGAAGTATTGTTGACGGCTAATTCTTTTTCAGGAAATATTGAATATCAGTGGTACCAAGGCGAATTTCCTAATGGGGTATTGATGGAAACCACTCAGAATGCAAGTTATATCGTATCTCCAGCAGAAGGTAGTCACTTTTATTATGTCATTATTGAGGGAGAAGGTTGTATCACGAATGCATCTCCAAATTTTGAAATAGAAATCGTGGCTCCTCCAGTAGCG
>JAHDGW010000122.1 GCA_020631635.1 Saprospiraceae bacterium | reverse complement strand
ATTGTTCTAGTCCTTCTGATGATAAGATGTATTGTTTTTGCAATTCAAATCTGCTTGCCTGACTCAATTTATAGGTACCATCCAATATGGTTTCTATCTCATATCGAGGCATTTGATCTTTAGCGGAAGCAATCACATAATCTCGATATTTACTGTTTGGGAAAGCCCTATTGTATGTATTCAGGTCTGATGCAGATCTTATTTTAAAATCGCGTTCCATAGATCGGTCCATGATCTCAATGCTACTTCCTTGTAAAGAATTATCAATGTAGACATATTTATTGTCGTACTTAGATACCCAAGATTTATAATTTTTAGGGCTATGAGTACCTGCCTTTTTACCAAATATCCTGTTGAGTACAGATACACCAATCATAGCACCGAGTGCTCCCATGATGGCGTTGGCAGATGCTTCTGACCCTTCTTCGTAATCTACACCATCTATGCGCCAATCACTTTTGTATCCGTAATATCCTCCAGCTGCTGCAGCGCCTAATCCTACTAATGTAGTTGCTGTTCGGTTTTTATTTACTTTATACTTAGGTTGATGTATGCGATATACTCCATCTCCAAGATTATCTTTGGAAGAGTAGCTTGTTTTGGTGATGGTACAAGAGGAAATAATCAAAAGTCCTGTTAGAATTGCCAAAAGAATTTTCATGATTATTGATTTTTGTATCGTTCGTTTATCATTTGATGAAGTGTCATTCTCTTATTTTTAGCTAGTGGTATTTCATACCCACCCGTTACCCGTATTAGCTTTCCTGGATAAGAACCATAACAGTATACATGATCAAGGTTGACTATAAATTGTTTATGGAGTCGGTAGAAGTTACTTGGTAGCCTAATACTTAAATCTTTAATCAACATATTGACATGTCTCAACGTACCGTCAAGGCATTGGATAATACAAATGTGCTCATCACTCTGTATATAGATGATCTGCTGCGCATTCATAGAAATTTTAACTTTATTAATACCTAGCAAGTCTATATTACACTCCATGACAACTGTTCATTTACATCACCATCAACAATAAATTAAATAAGTAATCTGAGCGTAAAACTGGTGAAATGCACCTAACAGGAGGTGAAATACATAGGTATTGAACGAAAAATCTTGTACAGTAATCTGAGTATTGTTATACCGATCTCTAGTCTCTAAACTTTGAGATATTATTTTCCTTGTAGACCCGACCAATTTTTAATTCATCACCATTAATCATCTTGAGAGTAGCATGATTGACCCAGTCGATAAATTTAATGTTGACGATTGTCGATCTAAAACATTGAATAAAGTCATTATGCTCATTTAGCATAGAAATAAATTCTCGCAGTGTAAGGTCTCCCCACATTTCCTTGTTGGTAGTATATATTCTAATACCCGGAGTATCTGCTCAAACGTACAGAATTTCATCAGTCTTAAGTAGTAATACTTTATCCCTTGATTTAATTTTTATTATTTGTACATAATTAGCAGAAACTTTAGCATTTAGCTGATTTTCAAGTTTTCGATTGAGCGCTTGCAATTCATCCTTCTCAAATACTAAATCTTGATTCTCGGCTTCCAAAAGTTTAGCAATAGTTTTTTGCTGTTTTAGGTTTCTCCAAATTAAAACAGCAAGCAATAGAGATAGCACTAGTAATGCTAATACAAACCAAAGTCTACGTTGATCTGTATTGGCCTTGAGCTGAGTTGCAAAAAGGTCGCTTTGTAAGATGTTATTTTCTAGTTCTTTTTTTTCTGTTTCAAATGCTATCAGATTACGTTTTGTAAGTTCTAGTGATTTTCTATTCTGTAATGTGTCAATCATAGACCATAAGTCAATCATCAAGTCTGTTGACTTTTTATTCAAAGTCGATAAAAGATATTCCTTCTTAAAAAATATAGAGTCTTCTAGCGATAATTTTTCTAGTAGTTTAGCATCCTTTATTGTAGCTACTAATTGACTTCTATTGCCCACAGCTTTGTGATACTTTATCCAACCTTTGGCAACACGTATTTTTGAAATATTATAATTTGTGATTTCACATAAAGAATCTAGCCCTGACAAATGTAATTTCGCTTGAGAGTAATTCCTTTTTTGCAAGGCAATTGCGCTATTCATCTCCGCAAGATTAAGCTTATGAGCATTATTCAAAGCTGGTCTTTCTGATATATCATTTAATATTTTGGAGGCAAGTATTATGCTATCCGCTCTAAAATAAACCTCAGCAAGATTTATCATTACATCGTTGCGGCGGTGATCATTTAAAATATTAGTATTCAAAAGTTCGGTCAGAGTTTTTATAGCTATATCTGTATCTCCAATAGCATCAGCCAACATTGATAGATGCCGAGTAACACCGATTTGATAATCTGGAATATCTTTTAAAATACCCGACCGCAATACTGCTAATAATGAATCAAGAGCAATTGTATATTGGTAACGTAAGCGATGATACTCAGAAAGATAATCCTGACCCAATACCCATTGCATTTTCTGGTAATTACTGAGGCTAGTATCAGAGATTTCTATTAGATGCTTTGCATAATCTTTGGCTCTATCATCATTTAGATGAGATAGTATGGCTCCTTTATTAATCCTGATTTCTAGTTTTTGTGCATCTGTACCGTATTTAGTTACTATAGGTTCTGCCTTATCGATATAAAACAAAGCACTATCCAGATTTTGATTTCCGTGAAATACCCAAGATTTGAGTAGCCAATGTCGATAGTACTCATTAGGCACTTCATCTAAAAGCAGGTTGCTATTCAAATGATCAATTGCAGAATTGACATAATAACTAGCAGAATCTAAGTTTTGATAAACGTAGTAATTTCCAATATCAAGCAGAGCATCTGTATATTCTAATTTTTGTTGATCAGCTCTGATTAAATTATGTAAAAGTGAATCTAACTTAATTCCTTGTGCCTGAACTCCAAATCCCAAGGTAAATAGCAACACTACTGTCTTCGATCTAAATATTGATGTATAACTGAATTCTTGGAGGAATATGTTACTGAAATTTCTTCGAAAAAAAACCCTCATTATATCGTAATAATCTTAATAAAATCTAGAAAGATCGCAAATATCAAAACTTAAGTCTAGAAAAATAAAATCATCATATTGATAATTGAAAATTATAATAAACTGTCATCATATTTAATAAAATACAAATATATGACTGATCATTTAAGTATAGTAATTAAGATATTTCGCCAGTGTTATATTTCAAATTTCAATGCTAAAAAAAGTTGTAAGTATTGTTTATGCTAATAGCTTTCTTAAAGAGCCAACGTTTTTACCTTTCCACAACAGAATTTAAAACTTATCAATCCTTCACCACTTTAAGGCTCATATCCAATACTCCAGCACTATGAGTCAGAGCACCTACCGATATAAAATCTACACCCGTCTTGGCTACTTTTCTGATCGTATGTAATGTAATACCACCTGAGGCTTCAGTTTCAAATTTTTTATCTACCGTCGCCACTGCTTCAGCAAGAATGGGAATCTCAAAATTATCTAACATAATCCTTGTCACTCCACCTACTTCAAGTACTTCGTGTAGCTCTACGAGATTTCTGACCTCTACTGTGATACCGAGTTCTCTACCCAATGTCTTGAAGTATGCATGTGTTTTTTTGATCGCTTCCGTGATACTACCACAGGCATCTATATGATTATCCTTGATCATAATCCAATCGTATAGACCATCTCTGTAGTTGGTACAACCACCGATACGTACGGCCCATTTTTCTAAGAATCTAAGTAGAGGTGTCGTCTTTCGAGTATCTAGAATTTTGACATCCATGCCTGTCAACTCATCCGCATATCTTCTCGATGTCGTAGCTATACCACTCATACGCTGCATTGTATTGAGCACTAGTCGCTCACCCATAAGTAATGCTTGACTATTACAAGTGACATGCATCACTTCATCCATAAAGCTGACGGCTTGTCCATCTTCTATCTTCACATCAAAAGTGGCATTAGCATCAAGGTGCAGAAATACCTGCTTCGCAAAATCTACACCAGCCACAATACCTTCATCTTTTGCTAAGAGTCTTGCTGTACTGATATCATCTTTAGGGATACAGGCCAGTGAAGTGTGGTCACCATCTTTTACATCTTCATGTAATCCATCAATTATGAACTGTCTAAGCAAATCATGATCTAGTCCTTTCATGTGTAGGGTGTATTTTTTAAAATTTTTACGAAAGTAAAGGAATTCTTCTAAAAGATAAAGGGCTCTCATTCCGTTGGAGATGGTAATATAAGATCATCATAGCCAATTTTGATTATAATATTCTGTAACAAGTTTACTTTCGTAATATGAAACGTGCATGTAATTCTAAAGAGAAAAATGAAAATAGATACCTGAAATATCTAGTTGCATATATCTCGATATCCTTATTATTCCTCTCTTGTCAAGATGATAATAAAGTTCAAAAACATACTATAGAGGCAGAAGATGTCTCATTTGAAATGTATCGTATAGATCAAAATATATGTGGTAGTCAAAGAATGAATGCCATTGCTGATCTGGATAAATCTTTTCGTTCTTTATTTTTCAGTGATATACTTCCGCTCGGGGGGATAGAGGGGGAAGAACTCAATAATGTTTTGGATGGATTTTGTCAAGATTCTTTGATTGCGAGTATATATAATGATGTAGAAGCTACTTATGGTAAAGATAATATCTTAAAAAAAGAGATGGAGAGTGCCTTTGGTAAACTGAAAGCTGTAATACCGGATATTCAGATACCCGATCTCTACTTTTTTATCTCTGAGTTCGGCTACCAGCTATTTTTATTCTCTGATGAAAATGGTCACAATGCTATTGGAATCGGCTTAGATATGTTTTTAAAAGACTATCCCTATAAGCGTATTGCCCCCGATCTTCCAAGCTTTAGTGATTACCTAACTAGGACGTATAATAAAGACCACATCACCGCTAAAATTGTAAAACTGATACTTGAAGATTATCTATACGAGTTGCCTAAGTCTACATTTCTAGAGCAACTTATCACTCATGGAAAAGAGCTATATGTAACCGATATGGTTATAGAAAACATAGCTGATACCGTACTCCATGAGTATACCCCAAGCCAGATGAAATGGTGTCAAGAAAATGAACAAGAAATATGGTCTTATCTATTGGATCAAGATTTATTCTATTCTTCTGAGCTACAAAAATTTAACAAATACGTAAATCCCAGTCCTACTTCACCTGGCATGCCAGAGGCGTCTCCCGGCAGGACTGCAAATTTCATAGGCTCAAAAATAATAGCTGCTTATATCAGACGAAATCCACATGTCAGCATCAAAGAACTGCTGTTGAATAAGAATGCACAAGAAATACTAGAGCAGAGTAGATATAAACCGAAGAGATAGCTTTTGGCTTTTGGCTTTTGGCTTTTAAGTGAATTTCCAATTTAGGTATGAAACTTGTACTTTTGACGTAATTAAATTGATGTAATATGAGTCGTACCATACCCGTAGTAGATCTGTCTTCTTTTGTACATGGTAATGAAGAGCAGCGCAAGGCATTTGTAGATAAGCTAGGTAAAGCCTTCCATGAAGTGGGTTTTGTAGGTGTCAATAATCATGGAATATCGAAAGAAATTGTAGATGGATTCTATGATGCATCCAAGCGATTTTTCTCCTTACCGATCTCTAAAAAGAGAAGCTATAAATTGGATGGGCTTGCTGGTCAGAGAGGTTATACCTCATTCGGTACCGAGCATGCTAAGCAATCACAAGTTGCAGACCTCAAGGAGTTTTTCCAAATGGGACAAACAGTACCTGATGGTCATCCTCGAAAGCCTGAATATCCTGATAACCCATATACTACTGATGTACCTGAGTTTAGTGATCTTGGTAGAGAATTATATAAGGCGTTTGAAAGCTCAGGTGGTCATCTATTACGAGCAATTGCATTGCACCTTGGGCTAGACGAGCATTATTTTACAGACAAAATTACTGAAGGTAATAGTATACTAAGATCTATACATTATCCTCCTATCACGGAAGAGCCTCGCTCTGCCATACGTGCCGAACAGCACGAAGACATCAATTTGATCACTCTTTTGGTAGGAGCATCGGCAGGCGGATTACAACTACTCAATGCAGAGGGCGAGTGGCTAGATATCACTCCAGAAGAAGATGAAATCGTGATCAATGTAGGAGATATGCTCCAAAGATTAACTAATAATTATCTAAAGTCTACCACCCATAGAGTCGTAAATCCCCCAAAAGAAGAGTGGCATGTACCTAGGCTGTCTATTCCATTTTTCTTACATCCAAAAAGCGAAATGGATCTGAGCTGCTTAGAATCATGCATCAGTGATGATAGACCCATCGCATACGAGCCAACCACAGCAGGAGAATACTTGGATGAAAGACTACGAGAAATCGGTCTTAAGAAATAAACGAATTCTATAAACTGACATCTGAGCCGTGGTATTACCATGTTTTACAATTATCCTACGTTTATTTAGGGTAAACCCGTTGATACTCGTTATTCTTAGTGTTATATTTGCAGAATAAATAAAACCTAATATGGTAAATTTTAGCCTTTTCAATTTTCTTGGTCCTGAAATGATCGTTGTCTTTTTTGCTATTTTACTGCTTTTTGGAGGTCGCAAAATCCCAGAATTGATGAAAGGAATAGGAAAAGGAATCCGAGAATTCAACAGTGCTCGATCTACTATCGAATCAGAGCTCAAAGAAGGAATGAAAGAAAACGAGAAAGATTCTTAATTTTCTAAGGCTAGTACAGTTCTTCGTTTCTTATTGGTATATTATATCAATGAAATATTTCTATTGTTTGTTATTATTGAGTTTTTCTTCCTTAGTCAATGGGCAAGACTCTCTATCGCTTTGGCATACCACAAGTACCAAGGGTTTTGCAATGTATTTACACCTAGAGATCACTGATGGCCAATGCAAAACTGCTCAACTCAGTGTTCCAAGTCAGTCCGTAGATCATCAACCCGCCGATTATTGCCATACAAAAGGTGATTCTCTATATCTACAATTTTCTAAAAATAATGTCACTGCCAATATTAGTTTGAAGCGATATATAGATTCGCTAACCGGTAACTGGACACAGAAGACAAGCAAAAAAATTACTTTTACCACAGCTGATTACATACCCGAAAGCTATAGGCCCCAGACCCCTACTCCACCATACAACTATCAAAACGATACTTTAAAGTTTTTAAATCAAGAAGCCGGCATTCAGTTATCTGGTATACTTTCGATACCTGATGATTTTTCTACTGGATATACCGCTATTCTTGTAAGTGGTTCTGGACCTTCTGATTGGAATCAGGAAATTCTTGGTCATCAAAACTTCAGGGTTATTGCTGATTATCTCGCTTCTCGAGGTATAGCAGTATTTAGGTATCATGATCGAGGAGTAGGTTCTTCAGAAGGAAACCATAATGCGGCCACAAGTATCGATCTTGCAAAAGATGCATTGTCAGCCCTCAAACACCTCAAAACAGATGACCGATTGCAGGCTGATAAAATAGGGATCATAGGTCATAGCGAAGGAGGAATAATAGCTCCTATGGTGGCATCAATTGATAGCTCTCTAGCATTTATCATATCACTAGCTGGCCCAGGAGAAGACATTGACCAACTCATGGTCAAGCAAAACATGCTACAATTTGATACACTTTCCATGCCTTCAGCACAGTATGATATAGCCTATGACTTTTATCAAAAGGCTATAGATCTTGTAGTGCAAAGCAATGAAGCTAAAGAGATCTTTGAACCCCTCAATGCCTTATGTGAGCAATTTTATTATGATCTCGATTCGATCTATCGACCGCAAACTGCACCCAGTGCCCAGATGCTGTATATGCAGCTCATACAACTAAAATATCTACCTTGGTATGATTACTTTTTCAAAATAAAACCCTCAAAATATTGGGCTCAAGTTGATTGTCCTGTATTGGCGCTACAAGGAGAAAAAGATATTCAGGTCACGGCAGAGGATAATATAAAAGCCATAGAAGATGCTCTTAATCAAGCAAATAATAAACGAGTAACTACTCAGATATATCCTGATATGAATCATCTATTTCAATCTTGTAAGACTTGTACTATTGAAGAATATAAAATGATCCCTACCACGATAGAACCTATCGTAATAAATGATATTGTCTCATGGATAAAAGCGCTATACGACGGCTACTAAGAGCCTCATTCTTGCTCTTTATTGCAGCAGTAATATTTGATCTCAGCTTTATCTTGTATGACAATGCACTACGGGTATTTTCTAAACCCTTAATCATGCTATCGTTGATCGCATACTACGTCATACATCAAAGTAAAAGAGACCGATTATTTCTTTTTGCCTTAGTAATGGCTCTTTGTGGAGATTGTTTTCTCCTTGGTGAGAGTACCGTTTTGTTTATTCTTGGCCTCATTAGCTTTTTGATCATGCAGGTCGCTTATACCATCGTATTCTATAGACAAGGTCTTAAATACTCCCCGATATCTATGACAATAGCCATCTTAGTAATCAGTGTTTCTTTATATAAATTTAGCGAGCTCATACCCTCTCTAGGTACTTTGCTTATACCTGTGATCATATACACCTTGAGTATTTTATTGATGAGTATAGTTGCCATATTTAATCGACCGAGATCAGGCTATATTTACTTACTTATTGGATCAATTCTATTTGTGAGTTCTGATTTGAGTCTAGCCTATAGGCTATTCAGTGATACGCTATCAGGACCTACATACCAGCAACTTGCTATTTATGTAATGTTTAGTTATGCACTTGCCCAAGCTTGTATTGTGAAATCTGTAGTTCAACAACCTAAAGCTCTTTAAATGAAAATTGTTATTTCGATAATCCTGATGATGAGTATTCAAAGTTGTCAATTTCAAAACCAACCAAAACTTGATTTCAGTAAAATCAAAATAGAATTGGATAGTATCATGGTTTTAGATCAAAAACATAGAAATGAACTCAATTATCTCTACAAGGAATATGGGTATGAATCAGATGAATTTCAGCGTATTTTATCAAAACAACAAAGATTTGATTCTCTCAATTTGATCTATGTGGAAGACTTAATAGAGAAATATGGCAAATATCCTGGTAAATCAATTTTGGGTCATTCAACTGGAGAAGTAGCATTCTATGTTTTGCAACATGCCCCAGATACTATACAAGCTAAATACATTAATATAATCTTAGACGCTTCTGAAGCCAATGAGCTTAATAAAGGACCCGTAGCAATGTATCATGACCGATACCTGATAAATAAAGGTGAGCCTCAAATTTATGGAACTCAAATAGGAACAAAAGAAGTAAGAGATAGCATTTCTGGAAAGTTGAAAATTATAAATTTCTCTTATCCTATTAAAGATACC
>JAHDGW010000121.1 GCA_020631635.1 Saprospiraceae bacterium | reverse complement strand
TGTGGTCAGCATATTTGCAGATTATCAAAAAGCACAACAACTCCTAGGCTGGAAACCTACTCGAGATATATCTGACATCATGGATTCTGCATGGAAATGGGAACAGGAGCGCAATGCTTAATTACGCATCTATTATTTCTTTAATATGTGTAATAGAAAAGAAATAATGGCTCAATGATCAATTAGTGAATATCTCGGTTACGGTTAAGAAAATAACTAAAAATAGTACTACATTAGAAGCATACAGTCATAGGGTGTCTGTAATTTCGTTGCCTTGTCGTTAAATCGGCAAGGTTTTTTTCTGTCTATTTACATCTACTGTTTCTTGTACAAGACTCCTCTCTGTATGTTTTTTAGCGGAAAACTCATGACCTTAGGAATGGTATCATTTTCTATGACCTGATTTCCTGAAATCTTAGGATTCTTTCTATTCGTAAAAATGATCTCATGTATCATACTATCTCCTACCATGTGCTGGGAGCTCAGTAGTATATTGTCTTGAACCTCAAACATACTCAACAGCTTACCATCTATGTAATATGTACTTAACTCTATAGAGTTTTGCTCATCCATAAGGTAAAGCCCCTTCTCTTGATCTAATACTTTTAATCTATAGTCTCTTCTCCCTTTGACTACATCTTCACCATATATCAAGGCCCATATGAGGGTGCTATCTTGGTCAGTCATAGAAATATCATAAGCCATCGGCAAGGCCTGTATTACCCCTTCTGATCCGATAATCTCAAGCTTACCTTCCCAATATCCGCACCAGGAGTACGGAAATCTCGTAGTATCCAGTGCATCTTGAGATTGTGCATTGCTTATCAGCATAAAAAACATTACATAAACTGATAATATATACTTCATTTTTACCAATTTTATAGATCAATATTACAATATGAAAGTACTACAATACTTTGTCATTTGCATTTTCTTTATCCCTGCACAGCTCATTAGTCAGCTAGGATATTTTCAGCAAGATGTGAAATACTCCATCGAGGCCGAATATACTTCAAGTACTAGAACGATAGATGGCAACATAGACTTTCGCTATAAAAATAATGCTAGTCAAACGTTAGATACACTTTACTTTCACCTTTGGATCAATGCATTTAGTTCTAAGCAGAGTGCATTTTCAAAACAGATGTTACGCTTAGATAATCGATCGTTTTATTTTTCACCTAAATCAGATCGGGGATACTATGAGTTCGTTTCTGTCAAAGATCAAGAAAAGGAGCTGCAAATCATTCAAGTAGATTCACAAAATGAAATTATTGCTGTGGTACTCGATCAAGCTTTGGTTCCGAACTCAGAAATAACACTTAACATTGACTACCAGGCTATCATGCCCAAGTTATTTTCGCGACTTGGTGAAGGAGATCAGAATATTCAACTTATGCATTGGTATCCCAGAGTCTGTGTATATGATCGATCTGGATGGCACCAAATGCCATATTTGGCACTAGGCGAATTTTATGGCGAAATAAGCCAATTTGATATCAAACTAACATGTGATAGCAACTATGAAATAGATGCCACAGGACCTGCAGAGCATATATCTCATAATCTACAGGATAACACTACTCAATACCGCCTGAATGCAGAAAAAGTAGTTGATTTTGCAATCATTCTTAGCAAAGGAAACGATAAGTATCAAAGCAAAACCGTAAAGTCTATTGATGGTCATGAGGTATTACTGTCTGTGAGATATACAGATCAAAATCAAATCTGGGATAATGCCATTACCTACTTGGAGGAATCCTTTAGGTATATGGAATCTCATGTGGGAGCTTATCCATATAGTCAACTAAGTGTAGTAGAGACCGAGGAGCATAGTTGCAATGGTATGGAATACCCCTGTATCATGACCGTAAGCTGTACAGAGGACTATCAAGATCTAGAATATTACATCATACATGAAGTTGCTCATCAATGGTTCTACAATATCCTAGCAAGTAATGAACGTAAAGAACCATGGTTAGATGAGGGTTTTGCTACATTCTATGAAAAGAGATATACTGCAGAGAAATACAAGGAAGACCATTACACAAGTAAATTACCTAATAGTCAAGCCGATTATATACAACAACCGGCGCAACACTATGCCTTAATTCAACAAATCAAAAGGCACAGATACCAGGCAGCAAGTACGGCACCTGCTCATCTTGCTGCAATCAATTACGGTTTAGGAGCATATATACGACCTGCACTAGGCTATAAGTATCTAGAGAATTACCTAGGACAAGCAAAATTTGATGACATCATGAAGGATTTTGTCGCTAAGTGGAGCCATAAGCACCCATCCACTAAAGACTTTCATCAGCACTTCGAATCAGCTTGTGGTAAAGATCTCAATTGGTTGTGGAAAGATTGGGTGTCCTCTTCCAAAAAAATGGACTATGCTATCAAAAAAGATAATAAGCGTAATCTTATCATCGAAAACAAGGGGGACATAAATGCGCCAATCGAGATAAGTCATGATAACAATACTTACTGGATCGAAGGATTTGAAGGTACCAAAACTTTAGATAAACAAAGTGAAAACACATCCACCACAATAGATCCTGAACTCAGAAGCATTGATCATAGGGCGGAAAACAACACTACCCTTAAGCGAAAGATCAAACCTCTTTTCGGACTTAGGGGACATAATCCTAATTATAGAGAGCTCTTCTTGATGCCTACATTAGGATACAATGCCAATGATGGATTTCTACTCGGAGTAGGGGCATTCAATAGCGGACTCGGCGTAAAAAATCTCAAGTTTGTAGTAGCTCCATTCTTTGGATTTGATACAAAAGAAATCGTGGGCGAAGGTTGGATCAGTTATAATCAATATCACAAAAGTAATAACACCACTGGCAAACGATTTGAGTATAAACTAGGTGTAAAGTCTTTTCACTTCAATAAACTGAATAATTTTGAAATTGCAAACCGGTATATAAAGCTTGAGCCATCCATAAATTATCATTTCAATAGTGATCAAAACCAGCAGCAGCAGCGAAAGGTCGGGTATAGATACATACACTTACTGGAGCAACTCACTACATTTCAAGATAATATTCCAACACAAGATTATCTTACCTCAGGGATACATGAGTTCAGTTATGATATGAAAGACAATGGCCCTCTCCAGAGATCAGCTTTCGTCTCTCTAGAATATATGCGCTACACTACATTTGCAGACAGAAGAGAGTCGTTTCTAAAATTAAACCTGGAGACTACCAAAGCTTGGTATTATCAAGAGAATAAGCAGATTAGCTTAAGATTGTATGGAGCATATTTTATCACTAATAGTCGAAGAGAATCTTCTAACTTCAATGATCTATTTACCAAAGGATCTATTTCTTTATTTTCACAGGGATTTAATGATTATCGCTACGATGACTATAGCCTCAATAGAACTCGACAAACAGGACCTTTTAGAAATCAGATACTAAATGGAGGAGGTGGTTTCAAGACGGCTCTTGGCAATCAGTTTAGAGTAGGTCAGAGCAACGACTATGCGATAAGTACCAACATCACTGTAGATCTTCCGTTTAAACTTCCGCGACTTTTGCGACCCTTGGAAATTTTTGCTGATGCCGCTTATATATCCACTAAAAGTGTTACAAGTCAGCCCCTAGCAGGTGAATTCTTTTATAGCACTGGACTGAGTTACACCGTAAAAATAGATCAGGAGGTTGCGCTTGGTTTTTATTACCCTATGATCAACAGTCAGAATATATCAGATATCTATGATCAAAACCAAGTCAGTAGGATGAGTTTCACTCTTAACCTAAAACCATTTAACCTGTGGAAAGCGAGCGATAATTTCAATCTATAAAGACAAAGACTATAAATTGGTCAAGCCATCAGCAGTGTAAGTATTATCTTTGCTATGTCATAAAATCCTAGCATTATGAGATCATTGTGGATTATGCTTTTGTCCTTGGCAATATGTGCTTCTAGTATTGCACAAAATACCGTTGGACTACTTTCTTACCAGCAGTTTTTGTCGCAAGACGGCTATAATCTGATTTACCCGCACAATCAACCCAATGTGTATCTTTTAGATAACTGCGGTGAGATCGTACATACTTGGACAGATGATGCCGATTTTAGACCCGGAAATACGGCTTATATAACAGAAGAAGGGTTTTTATACAAAGCTAAACGTAATGCAGCAGTTGCCAATGATCCGATATGGGCAGGCGGGGGTGGAGCCATCTTAGAAATAAGAGATTGGGATAACAATCTGATCTGGGATTTTGAGATGAATGATAGCATCAATCGCCTCCATCATGACTTTGCCATTACCGAGGAGGGCACAATCATAGCGCTTGCGTGGGAGTACAAAAATACCGAAGAATGCATAGCCGCGGGAAGGGACACCTCCACCCTAACGCAAAAAGTCATGTGGCCCGACTGGATCTTTGAGATTGATCCTGACACTGACGAAATCTTATGGGAGTGGCATGCTTGGGATCATCTGGTACAAGATTTTGACGCTGACCAAAGCAACTTTGGTATCGTAGCCAATAATCCAAGAAAAATAGACGTCAACTATGGCCGTGAAGATGGACACCCAGACTGGATGCATGGCAACTCTCTAGACTATAATCCTCAATTGGGTCAGATACTATTGAGTGTCCCTTACTTTGATGAGGTATGGATCATAGATCATACGACAAGCACGGAAGAGGCTACTGGAAGCACAGGAGGATTTGCTAATCAAGGCGGAGACCTACTATATCGTTGGGGAAATCCTGTCACCTACGACCAAGGTGATAGTACCGATCAAAAGCTATTTTTTCAGCATGATGCGCATTGGGTTGATGATTTTGTAGAGCCATTTGCGCCTTATACTAATCAGATTGCAGTATTCAATAATCGTGTCGGCGACGACTTCTCCACCGTCAATATTTTCAACCCCAATTGGGATATGTATGATTCCGCTTATCCTTTCGATGGCAGCACCTTCGGTCCTGACGAGTTTACGATAAGCAAGACGCATCCTGATCCACAGCAGTTGTATTCTACTGGTCTTTCAAGTGTCCAAGTATTACGAAATGGTAACTTCTTGATCACCTCAGGACGATTTGGCTACAGTTTTGAAATGACACCCGATGATGAAATCGTATGGGAATATAAAACACCAATCATAGGAGGTGCCCCAGTACCACAATACACCGAGCTAGCCATCAATAATAACCTTACATTTAGAATGGATCGCTACCCTATTGACTATGCGGCATTTGACAATAAAGATCTGAGCCCAAAAGGATGGATTGAGCTAGAACCAGACGAAAACTACTGCGGTGAACTGACTGATGTTGCCGAAGTCATGATGGAAGAAGCATTCCGTATTTTCCCCAATCCTGCTCGGGATATGATCACCATCACTTGGGATGGCATGATAGAAGCTCAATTTATGATAACAGATTTGAGTGGAAAATTAATCAAGAAGTTTGATGGTGCTGGCGGACGTAAATTTATCAAAACTAACGAACTAGAGTCGGGTGTATATTTGATCAGTATCATGACAGAAGATGCCAATTATACACAAAAATTGATTGTGGAGTAGGCTACAGATTTATAAGGTTTTATAGGCCTATGACCTTTTCCCAAATATAACCATTGGGTCCATAAATTTTCATAAGGTGAATGCCTTGTGCTATGGATATTTTATTCTTAGCACCCAGCTGATCAATGGTTTTAATATATTTTCCTTCTATGCTGTATAGCTCTATTTTTTTAATATACCCTGCAGATTCTACATTGATCTCTCCCAAGTGGGGATTCGGGTATATTTTATATGCTAAAGATTCCACATCGGTATTCAGTTGGCCATTTCTTATAGCACAATCTATCTCATAATCAATGCCATAAAAGACATTATCCATCCTGATAGATTGATTATAGATCAAAGGATTGACCGGCTTCGCTTGTGCAAAAGCGTTGACCACATATGCCGTATTAATAAACAGCCAATTGCCTGGTCCCAGTAAAGTCCTACCCGTCTTAGTTGCAACCCATCGCTCACCAGCGGGCACATTACTTTCAAGCTCAGTCCATCCCGTACCTCTCAAAACATCGCCTGTAAATGCATATGTACTGGTATCTATCGAAGTAGGATCATAACCATCTCCAATAGCCACAAGGGGATTTCCATCTTGCCAAAGGCCTTCTCCTATTCGTCGGCATTCCTCCACAATATCATTGATAGTAAATGAATCATCTTCTAAAAAATCATAATAATGGCGTATCCCTGTAACACCATTGGTTACTGGATTTAATACTCCTTGAAAAACCGTGGGAACATCAAAAAGAGGAATGTTACTATAGGTATACCTTGATAATACTGGCTTATAGTTGTCCGCTTGTAAGCAACTATCGTCACGATATGCATGCCAACTTCTAGATCCCAGATCTGTCTTCAGTCTTACTTGATCACTACAACCAAGATCTACTCTATCCATTGTTGTGATCGTAAGATTATGAAGATCGTCTAGGCCATAATTGTGAAAGTCGTAATTGATAAAGATGGTATTATTGAGTAAGTCATACTCCTCACAGTCATATGTATATATTGTATGATATACATTCACTTGAGGAGCCTCTACAAGTTGCTCATCCATGGCCGTAGTAGCAAACCAGTAGATGTGCTTAGGCATGCGATAGATCATAGCATCAAAATTAGCTAATGCGGGATACTCCCCCAGATCTGGTTCATATACTTCATTATTATTGAGATCAGCAAATGGTGCTAAATTCATCTCTGTCAACTCCTGATTCCAATCTGTTAATTAAGGCATAACACTATTTGATCGACCTGGCCAAGAATAAATATGCTCTATGGGATGGTCGATAATACCGTTATCCTTAAAGTCTTCAATGTGACGCAATATCTCTTCGCGACTTACGTCGAAAATCATATCCACTAAAGCCAGAGAATCTTTTTTATACTGAAGGCCTGCATGTAGACGAGGCAATACAGGCGTCCGTCTATTGTTATCCAGTATTTTAATATTGCCTTGAGGGTCACTACCATACATCAATAGTCCAGAGGATGAAAGAATATTTACATTCTCATGTCCTTCTTTGTAAAACGCTGGATCACCATTTAAGTCTTGAAATATCCTGCCATCAGATGTAATCTCAAGCGTTAGATTATTATCATCGATGATAATAGTTTTGGTTTGGGCAACAATAGAAATATTAATAAGCAATGAAAATAATATAAAAACGTACGTTCCCTTCATTAAATAAATATAAGCTTTAATGATCGGCTTTGCGTTCTATTTAATTTTCGGAAGTCGTCAAAAAGCAACATCTCTCTATTATTCTGCAGGTACTATGCAGCTCTTTTAGTACCCTTGCTTATTGTGCTTTTCAATATCTTGACTTTGCCGTTACTCTCGTTTTTACTACCAAATGTAAATTTAATACCCATAAATGCACTCATAAATAGAGGAACCGCTAAAAAAGCTAGGTAATAAAAACCAGTGGTAAACCCAATCAATACCACTGCCATCATTAAATAAAATCTAATCAATACGGTCGAAAAAGATGCTTCAAATAATTTCATAATTTTTTTGTTTGTTTGATAACCTAAAGATCTTATATCAACTGCAGAGATTAACTGATCTAGGTCATCACCCGATATGATAATAATCAATGACACATCACGGGATTCTCCAACATCTGCCAAAAATGAAGCTCCCTCGGTATGCTGATATCCATTGCGTGATAGATCAAAAACAATCCAAAACAAACACCAAAATATAGGTGAAGTGATCTAAGCCTAGGTATCATGTGCTTGGGAATATATCGCCAGACCATAGAAAGTGTAAATAATAATGGAACCGTACCCAAACCAAAACATAGCATAAATAATGAACTTTCTAACAGATCAGTAGTCGTCAATGCACCTGCAAGAGCAACATATACTAGGCCACATGGTAGTAAGCCATTGATAAATCCAATAACCAGAGGGCTTGAGTAACCCAATCTCTGATATAAAGAACTAACAAAACGTGATACTAATCCTTCTATCTTGGATATTATGCTAAGCTTAAGTGTGATAGTTGGGGCTATCCGAGTCACGAAATAGAGTAATACACCAAGCCCAAGGATTAAGTTACTGACTTTTTGTAGGCCAGTGATATATACAAACTCACCGACTAAACCTATCAAAATACCTAAGATGATATACGTACTCAACCGTCCAGTATGATACCATAAGGTAGATCGTAGAGCTTGCCAATAATTATTTTGACCATGATGAGCAGCACTTAAAGCTAATGGACCACACATTCCAAGACAATGTAAACTACCTACTAGACCCAAACTAAGTGCCGTGAAATAAATCATAATACGACGAAATCAAGTTTGGACCTGTAAGCAGTGTCATGGGATTTATATCTTACTTGAAGTTTCCATTTTCCTTTTATCATACTAGATAGATCCATAATCTCATCCTGCCCATTCAACGCTAATTCCAAGTGGTAGTCATGGCTCTGATTGGAGGGTCGATAAAAAAATAAATCTACTTCCTCCACTGAGTCATCGACTGGACTGATCCTTAAATCATTAGTTGCACTTAGATGATCGATCTTTATTTTAGGGTTTTTTACGTGATTGCTAAGTTCTTCGTATTCAGACTGATATGCTAAATCAAGCTTATAATAATCCTTATCCACTAACGAATGATCTACTCCAAAGGAGAGTATCAATACAGTAAATAACGCTGCTGCAAAACATATATAGAAGATAAGTATTCCGTGATTCCATTTCATAGTTTCATCATTTGGTAGGTTGGTAAAAGCTTGTTGTGGTAGTCGCAATCTTCTGATTATCACTCCATACTTCGATACCAATCTCATTATTTCTACCTTTCAGATAGTGTTTTTTGACTTTCATAAAGAGGACGCCTTCTACCTTGGCTCTAGGCTCAGCAATGATAGACTTCCCGATAATTTCAAAATCGACATCACTAAACCCTTCCTCTGCTCTAAACTCAATGCTTAGCAGATCATCCGATTTATTGACAATTTCAAAGTTGTACATATTACTGATAGAGTCGTTCTCAATCTCCTGATATAAAAGTCCTGGAGTACGGAGTAATAATACTTCGACAGGTTCTCTTGCAACGAATAGAAAAGATTCTAAAACCATCAGGATTACCAATACAACAGAATAAGCTTTCGCTCGAGAGGTAAATAGCTTACGAGTTCCATTTTTAATATTATTATAGCTATCTATCCGGATCAATCCAGTTGGTTTACCTAGTTTGATCATGACTTCATCGCAGGCATCTATACATGCAGTGCAGTTAATACATTCAAGCTGTATCCCATTACGTATATCTATTCCAGTCGGACAAACCTGTACACATTTATGACAATCTACACAGGCCCCTACTCTACGTTCTGCGAGGGTGGCAGTATCAATGGGTTC
>JAHDGW010000120.1 GCA_020631635.1 Saprospiraceae bacterium | reverse complement strand
CTTTTTGCACTATTTACGATGAGGCCTTTCCACCTTAATGGTGCCGCAACAGGGCTCGAAGAAAATAAGATGCTTAACTATGATACCATACGATCATTGAGTGCGACAGAGTATAAAGCAAAAATGAAATCCGTCACTGAAAATGACGACGATATCTATGAATCTATGACAGAGGATATCTATTTCATCGGTCGTACGATCAAACTCAAACATATACTGCTTGGTATCTCGGCCTTCTTTTTCTGGATGGGACTTACCGTGACTATGATCATTATGGTGATTCCATCATGATATAATTAGGCTGATCAACCTAATGTCATACATACTTGTTGCATTAGTATGTCCAAGATGAAACATTCTGGTTCTGCTGATCTTGCGTTGATGGGAGGAGGTATACCCAAGTGGCTCTTTCATAGGATGAAAAAGCTCAGCTTGGGTGTAGTAGAAGCTATCCTTATTGAATACGGACATAAAGCGTTTCTCTCCAAACTATCAGATCCATTTTGGTTTCAAAGTTTTGGTGCTGCGATCGGGATGGATTGGAATTCATCAGGAGTGACTACTGCAGTGATGCGAGCTTTAAAAGCAACCATTAACCCAAATGCTAAAAGCATGGGACTCTACGTATGTGGTGGAAAAGGCAAAGAATCACTAAAAACTCCTCAAGAACTCATGCAGCTCAGCGATCATCACGGTCTAGATGGTGATCTCCTCAGTTCTCAAAGTAAGCTTGTCGCCAAAGTAGATAACACCGCACTTCAAGACGGTTACAATCTATACATCCATAATTTTATCGTAAGCAATGAGGGTGATTGGTCAGTTATACAACAGGGTATGAATCCTAAGGATGGCTCAGCTCGCAGGTATCATTAGCATTCGGAACATGTTGATTCATTTGTAGAAGAACCACATAGCGCAGTATGTGGTGACCATCAGGGAGATATCCTCAATCTAGTTGCTAAAGAGGCTTCTGATACGCGTGGTGGTATTCTTGATATCACATCTGAACATCCTGATAAAATCATGAAGGAGATCAAGCGATTGGTGTTACCTAAGTACTATGGAATAAAGTCTAAAGTCGTTGATCTTAAGCGACTTGGTAGTATCCTATGGCTAGCAGAAGAACAGGGCACAAAAGACTTTGAAGAATTATTACTCTTGAAAGGATTAGGACCTCGAACGCTGCAATCATTGACCTTAGTAAGCGAAGTTATCCATGGTACTCCCTCTAGATTCAGTGATCCCGCTCGGTTTAGCTTTGCACATGGTGCCAAGGGTGGATCGCCCGTACCAGTGCCGACTAAGGTATATGATGAAACCATTCAAGAATTGACTTCAGCAGTCGAGCGAGCTAAAGTAGATCAATCTGATAAACTTAAAGCCATCGCCAAACTGAGTAAACTGGCTAAGAAAGCAGAAGAAGGTTTTACTCCTACTAAAGGGCTCGATGAAGTCATCAGGAAAGAAAAGCGAGAAAGTTATAAATACGGCGGCAGAACAATCCGAGGGTATGAAGAACCACCTGAAGACGAGCAGCTAAAACTTTTTTAAGACAATGTGGACATGCTCAAGATGTAATACCGATTACTGTTTAATATGACACATACCTTGTATTCATCATTAAACATGTATCGGCATTATACCAATTCATTTTAGTTACATATTAATCTTTAAATGGTTAATCGGAATTTTCAGGAGAATACAACTGATACAGACTTGATTTTAAGTAACATTTTTGTTACCTTGAAAAGGTGAAATGTGATGAATTACTAAAGCAATTAAAAAAAGCAGGTTGGAGAGAAATTCGACAAAAAGGAAGTCACAAAATCTTAAGAAACGAAGCAAGATCGGAAACTATAGTATTTCCTTATCATCGAGGTAAAGAAATACCAACTGGCACTGCGAATAGAATACAAAAACAGGCAGGACTAAAATGAAAAAATATAAACTAATCATCGAAAAAAACAATGACGGTTACTGGAGTCAAGTGTCTGAGTTACCCGGAGTATTTAGCTCAGGTACATCTGTCACAGAACTGATTAAAAACTCAAAGGAAGCTATTGAGCTATTTCTGGAAGATAGTAATGTAGATGTACCTCCAATAGAATTCGATCTTTTAATGGATATTCAAGAGTTCTTTAACATCAATAAATTCATCAATATTTCAAGTCTTGCCAAAAGGATAGGTATGAATGCTAGTCTCTTAAGACAGTATGCAAAGGGTATTAAGTTCCCTAGTATGGAACAAGTTTCTAAAATCGAGAAAGAAATTAAAAAAATTGGTGAAGAGCTATCAAATACAGAACTACAGCCGGCTTAAAGACATATCATACTTCACAATTAAGTAGATTTTTAAAAAGACAATGTGGACATGCCCTAGATGCAACCGGAACTTTCAGAAGAATAATCAATCTCATATGTGCTGCACTAAGGATATCGGGGAACTCTTCGAAGGAAGACCTGATGCACTTGTATTAGCATTTGATGCGATTCTTCAAGCTACGATAGATTGGCAACCGAATACTATTGGAGCTTCGATCCATAGTGTGGTAATGACTAGTAAAAAAGCATGGTTGATCATCAAGCCCATGAAAAAGTGCCTAGATGTAAAATTTTATCATAATGAACTTCTGACCTCACATCGGGTACATAAGACCACTAAATACCCTAATAAATGGGCTCACCACCTGCGTATACAACATGACTATGAAGTCGATCAAGAAATCATCGAGCTGCTACAAGCTGGATATAAGTATTCAGTAAGTTGATTGTTGGATTTTCTAATCAACTTACTGAAGTTTCTATACTACTCTACCCCATGCATCAGACGCTTTATCACTGGGTTTAATAAAATCCCTATAAGTCCTAAAACAATAGGTACTATCGTAAAAATCAAGAAGAAGGTACTCAAGCTATACTTATCGGCAATAGCTTCAATAGAGCCACCCATCTTTCCCGCTAGTTTATTACCTATGGCAATGGCTACATAGTAGACCCCAAACATCAATGCGATCATCCTACCTGGCACCAGCTTACTGATGTAAGAAAGCGATACTGGTGAGAGACAAAGCTCTCCAAGTGTATGAAATAGATAGGCCAATACAAGCCAAATAATACTTACCGAAGCTACAATTGCTCCACTAGGTATCGTAGAAGCTCCCCATGCCAATGCACCAAAACCTATACCTAAAAGTATCAATCCTAGCCCATACTTGGCAGCTGCAGGTGGGTTGTATTTACTCTCCCACCACTTACTGAATAATGGGGCAAACATGATGATAAATAATGAATTGAGAATACCGAACCAAGTGGCTCCAATCTCTACTTCATTACTTTTGATTTCTCTTATCGTAGCTTTTATAATAGGAGAAGACTTGCCTGCTTCTCTTGTCAGTTCTTCTGCTCGTGTAGTCTTATTCTCATCCATGTAGAGATATCGTCCTCGTACTTGTATGACATTGACAACTTCACCTATTGCAAGATCAAGTGGCTCTGTGATTTTTACTTGCTCTACTCCTTGTCCTGTAGGTACATCTACGATGAATGATTGAGAATTGAGGTCTCTATTTATCATCCACCCTACTAATCCCCAGATAATGATAAAGCTCGTTGCTAAAAAAACATTTGACAACAAATAGTTGCCATATGTCTGAATGACCAGTTTAATCAACACGTAGGTGATGATTGCGAGAGGGATAATCGTCAACAAAACATTCACTACAATGAAAGTTGTCGCCCAAGACCCTTCCATGACTCTACCCGTAAAGTCATTGGCAAATATGGTCATAGATCCACCTGCTTGCTCAAAGCAAGTCCAAAAGCAAACAGTCATTACACAGAATATACCTATGGCAATCATACGATCACGGGTCTGATTAGGGTATCTTACTATCCTAGAAATGATCAACGTAAAAAAGGCAATGATACCCACCAGTATATAGTAATTACTGAGATCGGTACCTCCAATTTCTAAAAAGTTGTTACCGGCTATTTTAGCAATGGGATCGTTGATAATCCATGTCAATCCTATGAATGTGCTTAATGCCATGAGGATCTTATCCACTGAGGTAAATGGATTCAAACGATCACCTTCAAATTCTAATTTGGGGTCTTGATCATCATTTGCGGTAACCATCGGCTTGTCTCCGATGGTACCAAAAATATCTTTGGCAAAGTAAAACTGAAGCATACCCAATAGCATGAATATACCTGCCAAACCGAAGCCATAAGACCAAGAGACTTTCTCACCTATATATCCGCAAAGCATGATTCCTAAAAATGCTCCGGCGTTTACACCCATGTAAAAGATCGTATATGCACCATCTTTCTTTTGTGGATGATTTTTGTACATCTCAGAGATGATTGACGTCATATTAGGTTTGAAAAAACCATTACCGATAATCAGTAATGCAATACCCACAAACATAAACATCTTATGAAACTCCAGAGCCATAGATGCATGACCTAGAGCCATCACCACAGCACCGATTATGACTGCACTTTTATATCCTATTTTCTTGTCTGCTAGCCAGCCTCCTAGTATCGGTGTAAGGTAAACCATAGAAGTATATGTACCGTATAAGGATAATGCTTCTACACTGGTCCATTCCCAACCTCCAATACCGATGGAAGACATCAAGAATAAAACTAAAATGGCTCTCATCCCATAATAAGAAAACCGCTCCCACATCTCTGTAAAAAAGAGGATGAAAAGCTGCTTAGGATGCCCTAGTACGTCTGGTGTTATCTCAAGTTGTTTACTCATTGTTGCTTGTATATCGTTAAGTATCTATCGTTTTTAAAAAATAAATGTATCTCCTGATTAATTCTGATCTGCTAGTTCGAAGCCTTCCGTTTCGTCAAATTTCAATTCACGTTCTTCATCTTCTACACCATGAGTAAGTGTTTCTAATCGTTTTCTGAAAATCATAACGATTAGACCGAAGACCACGCAGAAAATTGCAATCCCTGTGAATATGGTAAATTCTCCGAGCTTTTCGGCAGACTCTCCAAGAAGTCCTGCTAGTTTATTTCCAAAACCAGTCATGGCAAAATAAACTCCCATCATAAGTGATCCGTACTTGAGTGGTGCCAATTTAGTAATATATGATAAAGCAACTGGGCTGATACATAGCTCCCCTACCGTATGTAAGAGATATGCCAGCACGAGCCAGACCATAGCACTAGATCCGTCAGACTCATATTGAGCAGAAGCTGCCGACATGAAGAAAAACCCTGAACCCATAATGATGAGTCCTATGATCATTTTGAATAAAGAACTGGAAATCTTACCCTTTAGCTTTCTATTTGCCCAATATGCTGCTACCGTAGTACCTAAGAAAATGATGAACATGGCATTGAGGGATTGAAACCAAGATGCTGGTACCTCCCATCCCATCAGCATTCGGTTGGTCTTTTCTTTGGCATAGAGATTCATCAAGCCACCTGCTTGTTCGAATGCTCCCCAAAATACGATCACAAGTAGAAAGGAAATCAAAAGTACAATGATCCTATCTTTTTCTACCGAGGTCAATGGCCGACTCATAGCTGCTTGCTCTTCTTCATTGACAGATGTACCAAAATAATTTCCTACATGAACTAAGTATTTTTGACCATATAAGTATACCAACATACCTAAAAGCATACCTATACCTGCTAGCCCAAATCCATAATGCCAGCCATGTACTTCTCCCACATATCCTACAATCAGACTAGAAAGGAAAGCTCCTACATTGATACCAATATAAAAAATGGTAAACCCTTTGTCCCGTCGTATATCACCTTGCTTATAGAGGCCTCCCACCATAGTCGAAATATTGGGTTTCAAAAGACCTACACCTAAAATGATAAGTAAAAGTCCCGTATAGAAAGCCCATAATTGCTCTACGGCTAATATACCATGACCTAAGCATAGCAATATACCTCCATATAAAACTGATTTTTTTTGTCCTATGAGTTTATCCGCAATCCATCCTCCTGGTATAGACGCTACGTAGACTAGCATGGTATACCAGCCATATAGTTTGAGGGCCTCACCATCTGTCCAACCCAGACCTGGGTTGTCTCCTTTTTGTAATGCCACGAGATATAAAACAAGTATAGCTCGCATCCCATAATAAGAAAATCGCTCCCACATCTCTGTGAAAAAAAGTACAAATAGGCCTATTGGATGCCCAAATAATTCTTTTTGATGCGGCGCAGTAGCATTGCTCATATCGTCAATATTGATTTTACGTTTTTTAAAACCCTTGAAAATAGCAGAATTCTACGGCAAACAAATATAATTACCAATGAAAGATTGGTCACTAAAAGTATAGTCAAGTAAATATTATCCTCGAAACTGAGGTGGAAGTATGTTTTTCTCCACCTTAAATGTCCAGCCAGCCCCTTCTATCACAAAACGGAGAGTCTCGTATATGTCTTCTTTAGATTCCTCAGCCCTCGTCATGAGTTCACTATTTTTAGCTTGCTCTAGTACAAAGTTTTTAGCACGACTATTCATATTATTATAGTCTTCACTACTGAAATAATTAAATGTACCTTGATCAATATCATAATAGTCAAGATCGTGATCGATCGATAATATTTCAGGTTGGCCTAGATCGGTGATAGTGATCGTCTTGGTCAACTCATCCATCTCCAATGCAAAATCGTCTATTTTATAACCTACTAACACTCTAGCCTGTACTCTAATCAATGCCTTTTTCTGAAAAGGGGCTATGTCAAAAAACTGATGCTCTTTGTATTTATAGATTTCTGACAGCTCACCCTGTACCGTTGCTAGTTGAGTGATATTTTTTATCTTCTCTAATAATATGGTAGACTGTTCTTCTGAACTTACTTTAGGCGCAAACCACTGGTATCCCAGATAGGTACCAAAAAAGATACTTGCTACAATCAATAAAATACCTAGAATGACCTTTATGGATATCTTCATTAGCTTTAATCTAGCGATTTGAGCGGATATTTCAAAGACTCATGACTGTGAAGCACTGCTTTTACAGAACCAATAGAGACGGGTGATTCTATTTGCAGAGGCACCTTATTCTGATCTGCTGAAAACCAAACTTTCATTTTACTGCCCTCCTCAAATACATAACTATCTACTAGCTCTGCCTCGAGCATATGGGTATTATAAGTACCTAAATTTTTGATTTTCTTCTTTTTATTTTTCTTCTTTAGGGTCATTCCTATATCAAAAGCTTCGTTATCAAAAAAAATGGACGCGGCGAGTTGATCTTTCTTTTGTACTTGATCTATATCTACGTTTCTGATCTTATAAATAATACTCAGCATATCTTGAATGCAATGCTCTGAGCTAAATTGAGACGTTTTGGCTTGATCTCGAGATTTACCATTGACAGTAGTAAGCAAAAGTGTATCCTGATGAAAGTATATGCTATCAAACTTAAAGTACTTCCCCTCATGCACATCTCTAAGAAAAGTATGTGGTTTCATAGTCTCTTTGTCACAGGTAGCGGCAAAGTAATCATCTACTTTAAAAAAACTTTCATACGAGCTAAACGTCTTTCCTGTAGCCTCAAATGAGTAGCTATCGGCTCGCTCATCCACCGTAAATACTACCTCACCCGCAGGTATCCATACAAATTTCCAGTTGTAATAAAGTCGATAGACCAGTCTCTCTCCATCTTGAAAAGTCGTATTTTCAGTTACACAAGGGTCATAAAAGTCCTGTGCTGTGATGTAAGTCAAACTTTGTAGACTAAGAAGGATGATGATGACGATTCTTGATACCAATGGATGTGAGTATATTTTCTTTACTAACGAAGAAAAGCCCTATTAATGATGGTAATATTATGTTAATTATCCACAAAAGTAATGTTGCCATCACGATAGCACCATGGTTTTGTATATATATTCCCCAGATCAAAATGGCTATTTCGGCTCTAGCCAAAATCCCCAGTAATGGTGGAATGGGAAATCCCGTCTGCAGTAAATATATACATGCAACGCTTGCCATGACCCAATACCATTCGATATCAAATTCAAATGCGTAGATCAATAATATATATTGGGTCGTGTAGACCAAGTATCGCAAAAAGGATAAGCCAATTACGCTAGACAAAAGACGCCGGTCAAAATGCTCTAGGGAGCTCAATGCGGGTATATACTTACCTATCCAAGGGAATCTTTTTAAGCGATTGAGCAGTCGAGATATAAGCTCTAGATGGAAATATAGATAGAGCATGGCCACCAAGAACAGTAATATACATGCCAAAGCACTGAATAATTGTACAGTAGTGATGTCTAACCAATACCAAAGCACCATAAGACCACCCAAAGCACCAATACCAATATTGATAATATTTTGAGCTAAAGAACCTACAAATGTAGATATCATGCCTTGTACATTATTTTTAGACGCTAGCGGGATGATACGGCCTGCATACTCCCCTATTCGATTAGGGGTTATGGCTGCAAGACTCAATCCAGAACAAACACATTTAATAGAAAGTGATATTGAAATTTCTAAAACTGGACTCAGTAATACCTTGAAACGATGTGCTTCTATATACCAGTTGAGAGGCATCAGTAGGATAATACATAACAGGTATACCATCCTTAATTCCTTAATATTGTCCCATACTGCTGAGATACTCTCATAAAAAGACAAATCAGACGTATGCAGTTGCTTATATAAAAGGAGAATCAATAGGCCTCCTATGGTAAGCTTAATGATAGTATTGATAACTCTAACTAGTGAAGCATGCACCCGATAAAGGTACATGACTTCGTTGATGATTGTGTATCACATCATAAAAAAGCTAGAACAAGGCTAAACATATTAGTATATTTACACATATGAGCGGCAAATACAAAATTCTTGGAGTGGATCCTGGTACAAATGTGCTTGGGTATGCTATACTGGAAGTAGATCACAAAGAGCTCAAACTGATAGATCTAGGTGTCATGAAGTTGGCAAAGTTAGAAGATCACCAGACTAAGCTAAAGGAAATATTTCTTCAACTTCAGGAAATTATAGAAACATACCTACCCAAGTATCTTGCTATAGAAGCTCCCTTTTATGGAAAAAATGTACAATCTATGCTCAAGCTAGGTCGAGCGCAGGGTGTTTGTATGGCCGCTGCTATGACCATGGGGCTTGAGATTACAGAGTACTCTCCCAAAAAAATAAAACAATCTATTACTGGAAACGGAAACTCATCTAAAGAGCAGGTAAGCGCTATGACTGAGCATATACTTAAAACAAATATTACCACAAAATACCTCGATGCCACCGATGCTCTAGCCACAGCAATCTGTCACTACAATCAACTCCAAAGTCCACTGGCAGGTATGAAGTCTTACAAAGGTTGGGATGCTTTTCTCAAGAAAAACCCTGGTCGCTTGAAAAAATTTTAGGACTGTGCTCTCTTGTAGGCTTGTTTGATTCTATTGGCGATACTTTTCATTTCTGAAGGCTCGAGGCTGAGCTTTGGTTTACTAAAATCTATATCTGAC
>JAHDGW010000119.1 GCA_020631635.1 Saprospiraceae bacterium | reverse complement strand
TTAGGTTTAGATTAATAGTGATTTTCGAAGCGCCGTGATATCAGCACGGCGCTTTTTTTAATAACCAAGTTTTACTTCAATATTGAAAGATTCTAGGGTTTCTATATCTTTTTGATTCATTGGGTTACCGGCGATCCATAATTTCCTAAGTTTTTTCCAGTGAGGAGATGGTTGGATATTATCTAGCTTATTTTGCATTACAGATAATTCTTTCAATTTACGTAGAGTATAGCAGCTTTGTGGTAATTGATTTAGATTACAATGTTCCATAGAAAGAGTCTCTATACGCTGAGGTAACTTGATATTAGGGTGAATATCGATCCAATCCATAATGAGGGTTTGAAGTCTATCAAATCCGTCTCCAAAATATAGGCTATCACAGGGATTGTCACCGATATTTATATTTTCAAATGTATGGAGAGGGTAGTCTAGTGAAAGTTTCTGAATCTGATTATTATTGATATTTAATACTCGTAACTCATGAGACCTGGTTATAAAAGATGGAAGATCTTTTAATCGATTAATATCTATATACAGAAACCTGAGTTCAGTCAATTCAATATGGTTAGAAAATTCCTTGATTTTATTATTTCCTAGATTCAGTAATTCAAGATTTCTGAGCACATTGATGCTAGAATCTATACGCTGTATATAATTATCTCTTAGGTAAAGTTCCGTGATTTCGTCACGAGATCCGTATAATTGACTACAGTCGATATGGGTCAATTTATTACCACTGAGTTCTAAAAATTGTAGCTTGGTAAGTGTTTTTAAGCTTTGCTCAATATCTCTGATATTATTGTCGGATAATTTAAGAGCTTCCAAGTTTTTAAATTGAGAAATAACGTTAGGAATTACACTTAAATTTTGACTTGATAGATCTAATTGGTAGACACGATCTGGTTGTAGTGAGGCCTCCTGTAGATTAGTAAACCATATAGATCTGAACGTGTCATATCCTTGTGCAAAAGATGGGCTATGGTATAATAACAATAGGAGTGAATACAATGAAAGTCGTAAGATCATCAGAAAAAAGTTACGAACTAAAAAGGTAATTTGTATTACTAAAATCCAAGGAAGTCATCGTAGCGACTTGACTTATTCTTCTTCGAAATAATTAGTTTTCAATTTTCGCAGAAGTACTTTTCGATAGTGTCGCTGCCTTTGTATCTGTTTAGATTTATCAGCTCGTTTATTGATCCGTTTATCTTTGATTACTCGATCGATGTCATCAGCCGAGTTGATTTTACTATAGTCTTTTATAGAAGTACGACGTGCCATTATGTATGTACAATAAAGGCACGTCATAAGTGTTCATTTTTTAATCAAAAAGACCTTCGTATTCAGAGCTTCCACCTCTTGATTGTTTTTGGGCCTCTGGCATATTGAGATCTAAAGTATCATCCAAAGCCTCTTGACCACCGAGTAATAGGAGAGTGGATTTTTTTTCATACTCCGCTAGCATTTTTAGACCTTTTTCTTCAAACATACCGTTTTGCAGATCTATGCTATCCATAAACTCGGATGACATTTCCATAAATTGCTCCATCTCACCTACTTTATTGGCTACATCATCAGCTATTACTTCCATGGCTTGATCAAACATAGCTCTCTTATCAGGATCGCCTTTGATGATATTCATCGCTGACCTCATGGCACTGTGACTTGCTCTGATTGCCTTACGTTCTTGCTCTTTAACTCGTACATTATCTTTAGTGTCCTCTAAGAGTATTTCGCTGTTAGAGTGCATTTTAGTCAATACTTTGTATAACACAGCCATTTTAGAATGTAGAGATGCATATTTACCGTTGGTTTCTTTAAGTCTAGCTGCTTTTCTTGAGGAGAGGAGCATTTGCTTTTCGTTATTGAGTTCCTTTGCCTTTCGGGCAATAGCCATGTTTTCTTCTATCTCCTTATTATTATTGGTCATCATGTTTTTGAGTTTGCGCATTTGACCTTTTATATCTCCTATGCGCTCGCTCATCTTTCTTAGATTTTTCTCTAAGTCCGATACATAGTTTTTAAGTATCCCTATCGGGTCTATAGTGACAAACCACCCTGTAATACTTCTCATGATGCTCTTATACATATAGCCTATGGTCGTCCGTACTTTGGAGTCTAATGCCATATATATGATAAGTCCCAATACACCAACTGTGACAGCGATACCTACTGCACCTTGTAGCGCTGCAAGTATAGGACCTGCAAATGTAAATAAGGCATATCCAATACCAGCAAGTATGGCTAGCATAAAAAATCCTCCAGTCTTCCCTTCAGGTCTTTGCCAGAATGTCTTAGGTTGTGGTTTTGTTGACATGATATATCTTCGTTTTAGTTATTGATTTTTAATGGCTTCAAGATCTGAAGCGATTATACCTTTAAAATAGTCGTATGTTTTTACAAATTGATCATTGGTAGCTTGTATTTTGGTACGAGCCTCTTTGATTTTGATGTCACTATTGTCGATAGCCTCTTGATATTGCTTTGATTTAGCTTTCAGTTCTTCTATTTTTCTGGCAATATTCTCTATTTCTTTTTCATATTTAGCCAAGCGTTCTTGTTCACCGTCGATCTTGAGTTTGATCTGTTTATTCAACGCAGCTATAAATTCTGATTGTTCGCGACTCAGAATGCCTTCATATTGTTTGATTGATTTGACCAAATCTTGTTTTTTTACACCCATCGCCTGCATAGTTGTGAATGCGCTTTGTATACGGGTGGTTTCGTCAAGATTAAGTGACTCTAAGGATAAGATTGCTTGTTTAAATTTTAAATAATCTAGTTGATCACTGCTATTTTCTTTGAAAGCCTTCAGTATGGTAGACGTAAATTTGGGCTCTAAATCAGCTAAATCACCAAAAATATGTTTTAAATCGATATTCATTGTTTCTACTTGTGTATCGCATTCTTAATTACAAATATGTCGCTAAAGTTCCATCATATCTACGAGTGTGGGTCCTAAACCGACTAATCGCCTTCTGGCAGTTCAAAAAAGTCAATATTTTCTATTGCCTTGCCACCGATTGCTTTTACACTGGCATGGAGGGATAAAGTATTATCAGTCATAATTTCGATTTGCTTTTCGCGTCTCTTCCAAGCTGACATGATAGCTCTTTTTTCTTTATCCAGATCATTTTTCATGATTTGAAAAGTCTCAGCAATGGAGGTGATTCTATTTTTAAATTCCGTACCAGTAAGGTAATCGTACAGCATTTCCATCTTACCTCCTTTATTCTCTTGGACACTCAGTAAGGTCTTTCGTTGTAATAAAAAACGACGTAGTACGTGTACCAGACTAAGCATTTCGCCAAATTTACAGATATAAATCCCTTGATGCTCACCAAATTGTGTCATGCCTTTTGGGAATACATCAGTTACTAGTATGGCGATATCAGCCCCCGCTTGACGTTGGTCTTCTTTGAGTTTGGCAACCCATTCGCCACCAAAACTCTTGGTTCGTTTGCTCTCGTATATGATGGTTCCACAGGGTTGTTGTTGATCATTGATCACTTCTTGTATAGAGTCAGCACCTCTTATCCCTTTGGCTACTTCACTTATATTATCAAAGGGGAAATTGGACTTTAATATCTCTTCTATGGCTAGCTCTTGTACCTCTCCTTGCAACTGCATCGATCCTTGCTCGGACTTTCGCTTCATTTCATCTATGAGCTTTTTTTGATCTTCTAGCTTTTTATCTTTTTCTAAAAGTCGCATCTCTAGCTCTTTATCTTTTGCTTGTTGTATGAGGGCTTGCTGTTCGGTGATACGCTTCAGCATAGCGGCCTCCTTGTCGGCTATTTTTTGTCGCATTTGCTTTTCATATTTGAGCTCTATATCTTTTTCTTGCTCAGTCATTTTTGCTTTGAGGCGTTCTATTTCTATCTCCTTCTCTTGTAGTTCGATGAGTTTTTTGCGTTTGGCCTCTAGCTCATCTTGTTGTGCTTTAAGCTTTAGAGCATACTCCTCCTCTACCGCAGACCTCAGTTCTTTCTGTCTAGTGGACAAAGCACTAGCAAGCCGCTCTTTAAATATTTTGTTTTCGTTTTTTTTCTTTTCTTCAAAGGCTTCTTGCTCTTTAAGAAGGGCAGACTGTTGTTGGTCAAAATTCTTCTTGAGTGCATTGCGTTCTTGATCAAACTGTTCTTTCAACCGCTTTTCTACTTGGCCAGCAAGCACATCTTCTACATCAAACTGATGACTACAATTAGGGCAAGATATATTTTGAATAGTATTGGACACGTATTATGTATTATGATTTTGTAAATATATAATAAGTCTAGCATTTACGAGACTAGCTTTGTATGATCTCGCTTTTTTCTTTGCAAAACAATATGACTCGTAATCAAAAGAGCCACTCACTATTTTTGGATCAAGCAACTCACTTATGGGGAATTGTAAATAAAAATTAATAAATTAGAATGGGGGTTACCCTATTTATTAACCAACTTAATTTTTTAAAAATGAATAAAAAATCAGGATGGGAGTATTATACTTCCTGTTTTACAGAAAATTATGCAAATTTTGAGGGTAGAGCCCGACGGTCAGAATACTGGTATTTTGTATTATTCAATGCTTTAATTGGATATGCTTCAATGTTCGTTTTTGGACTTATCGGAGGAATGTTAGATGTACCAATATTAGCAGGTATTGGATTTGTATACGTTTTTGCAGCTCTTATCCCAGGACTTGCGGTGGCTATCCGCAGATTACATGATACAAATAAATCTGGTTGGATGATTTTGATTGGATTAATTCCAGTAGTAGGTTCAATAGTACTGATTGTGTTCTTTGCCACGGAAGGTACTCAAGGATCGAATGAATATGGATCCGATCCGAAATTGTCAAATGATCCATTTGATGAATAACTAACAAAAGGGCTAGTCAATTTCGATTAGCCCTTATTTATTTTCGTTTTTACTTACATACTTCCCATCTCTTCAAGCAATCCTGAGGAGATCCCAAATGCTATAATACCGATATAGTAGATTAAATATAACGTAGAGAGTACCAAACCAATAATAGCACATATTCTTCCTGCTTTTAAGTTTTGATACCCTTTCCAATTTTCTGGTGATTCATTGTATAAGGCCATGTCTTTTTTGGATAATACAAGCGCAATAATGCCGCAGATCAATCCTGGGATACCAGCACAAAAACACGTCACTATCGAGCATATCCCTAGTACTAATACGGCTGTACTGTTAGGTAATTGCCTTTGATCAAATTCACTATCAAATCTGTCCATTTTATATCATTTTGTTTGAACCCAAGATATAATTTACAATTCAATTTGTGATACTCCGTATCTATAAAGTTACTTTCGGAGTAGCTCAAGAAGAAAAAATATAAGTTAGAATCAGATAAAATACCTCAAGTAGTTAATCACCATCAAACTGCATATCAATGCGTAAGTCCACTTCAAAACAGATGCGCCGTGCTTAAAGTCATATTTTAAGTGCAGGGGCAAAAAAAGTATCATAAATATCAGCGGGTAGAGAGGCGGATACATCTTTAGGGATGCAATGAGTTCTCCATCTAGTAGTAATGAGATAGATCTCTGCATACCGCAACCCAGACATGGTATACCTGAGTATTTTAAAATGGGACAGTCGATCATCCAAGAATCATCACTCAAAACTAACAAGGCAAATAAGTTGTACATAACTAGGTCGTCAGCAATCAGAAATCAACGTCAGTAGTATAGGGGTAACTCATCAAAAATTCAATCGCTTCATTCAGCGGAAATCCATTATAGATTATCTTATAAATAATATTGATAATCGGTAAGTGTATCCCTTGTCTCTTAGCAAGCATATAAGCTACTTTCAGTGTTCTTACACCTTCCACTACTTCTTTGGATTCTCCAAGCAGTTCATCTATTGATTTATCTTGATTCTGCGCCAGTTGATACCCAAAGCTATAATTTCGACTATCAGTACTAGTAGCGGTTGCGACTAAATCACCCATACCAGAGATTCCAAAAAAAGATTTTTTATCAGCTCCTATCTCGCTGCCAAACTTAATGATTTCTGATAAGCCTCTAGTGATGAGTAAGGCTTGTATATTTTTGCCTAATTGTAATCCTCCTAAGATACCAGAGGCCAGTGCAATTATATTTTTAAATGCTCCTGCAAGTTCTGCGCTTTTGAGATCATGACTACCAAAGACATAGAAATTATTGCTTTTCAATACTCTACGACCTGCAGCAATTACCTCATCAAACTCACTGGCGATCACAGTTCCTGCGGGTTGTCCAGCCATCAATTCCTTGGCGAGATTAGGGCCGGACATTGCACCTATCCTAACTACCGTAGACTCTTGTCTTATAACTTCGCTCATCGTACTTACTTTATGAGCGAATGGGTTGCCGCTATCTATGTCTAATTGATCATCAAAATCTAAGCCTTTAGTGGCATGGATCAGGAGATGACGTGGATTGAGGTGCCCAGAGAAAGACTTTATCATCGAGCGGAAACTCTTACTTGGTACTACAGGAAAAATAAGCTTACAGTCATCACACAGCTTTTTCATATTGCTCGTAGCGATGATGTTGGGATTTAAATCATACCCTAGGTGACGATGCTCGGTATTTACGGCTTGAGCAACAGACTCTCGCCTAGAAAATAAAAGTACTTCTACATTTTTGGCAAGTAGACTTGCCACAGTGATACCAAAGCTACCGGCTCCTATTACTCCTACGGGCTTACTCATATATCAGATTTATTTTCTTTTTTTCTTAGCAGCTTGTTGTTGTTTGAGTTGTTGTTGCTGTTTCATAGCCTCTTCAAGTCTAGCTTGAAAACCACCTTTTTTCTTAGGTTTGGCTTTCTGTTTTTCCAGTTCTGCAGCGATTTTATCATTATCGAATACAAATCTTTTGGTCAGTACTGTTTGCAAGATATTGAATAGGTTACTGAAAAACATATAACAGGTAAGTCCCGAGGCATAGTTGTTAAAGAAAAATAAAAACATCAACGGCATGAAGTACTGTACATATTTCATAGCTGGATTAGCCGACATGTCCATGTGTTTTGTATTGTAGTACGTATACATTACAGTGGTCACCGCCCAAAGTATGGTAAACAAACTAATATGGGCACCAAACATCGGAATCTCAAAAGGAAGCGTAGCGATGACGTCGTAGCTCGATAAATCATCGGCCCATAGAAAGCTCTCCTGCCTAAAAGTAATGGAAGCCGGGAAGAACCTAAATAAGGCGTACCATATGGGCATTTGGATCACCATAGGCATACATCCCCCTAAGGGACTTACCCCATACTCTCGATATATTTTCATCGTCTCTACTTGCTTTTTTTGAGCATCATCGCTAAATTTTTCAGTAAGCTTAGCAAGTGTTGGCTTCAGGGCCTGCATCTTTGCTTGAGAGTATAGCATCTTGTAAGTCAGTGGATATAATAATAACTTGATAATAAAAATCATAATAATAATGGCGATCCCTTTACTACTGATAAGCCCTGTCAGAAAGTTAAAGGCTGGTCTTATCACATAACGATTGATCGTACCAAATACACTTGTACCAAAAGGAATAATCTGCTCTAGTCCATTATCGTAAGCCGCTAAGGTTTCATAATCATTGGGACCTATATAAAGGTCCATATCAAAAGAGGCAGCTTGTGTATTATCGAAAGGAACTTGTACTGTAGAAATTACTTTTTTGAGCTCGTCGCTATCATCTTGGAGCATATCAGTCTCAAAAGATCCTTTTTTAAACGATCGATCTGATGCTACCCAGCTAGTATTGAAAAACTGATTGCTATGAGCAAACCATGCTATAGATGATTCTGGCTCCTCGGTATCGCTACTGGTGCAACTACAATAATCACTATTTGACTCATCAGATTCTCTAAAGTATACTGTCGAATATCTTTTCTCAAATGGATCGTTGACTTCTATTTTTTCTAGGAAATGTGAGGCCACATAAGGGATAGCACCATCTTGTGGTATGATCACTCCTTGCAGGTTTTCAAGTTTAGATTCATATTTGATCTGATAGTCATCAGTAAGGGTATATTTCTGTATAAACTTCCCGCCTTGATCACTTTGCGCCACAAACTCAGCGCTGGTATTACTCTGGGTATTGAGCTGATAGTATAAATCCCCACTATATACCTTGCCACCTGCTACACCAGCAACGGGTAGCTCAAATCCGATCTTATTCTTAAGATCATTCATGAGTCGTACGTTCTTCTTGATTTCTACATTGGATGTATCTGATATAATCTGATAATGCTCTTTGAGCATTACTTCAGTTATTTTAGCACCCTTAGACGATAAGCTAACTTTTACCTTGTCATTCTCTAAAGTCACAACTTGCTCTGTACCCACAGAGGCATTAGAAAATCCACCAAACAGACCTTGGTTTTGAGCTACTACTACAGAGTCGGGTAGCGCTATTGGTGTTTGGCTAGTGGAAGGGCGAGTTTTTTCAAGCGCTAGATTTTGTACTTGTTCTAAACTATCTTGAATTCTTTCTTCACGTAATTGGGCTAACTCAGCTTCAGATGGTGCATTGATATAAGTATATCCTATGATTAATGCAAAGATGAGTATAATGCCTATTGTTTGATTCTTATCCATTCTTATCGGTCGATTTTGATAAATCACCGCAAATGTACGATTTTGATCGACGTAGCTAGTAGACTTATTAGACGATCTCTACATAATCATGGATATTATTCGGTATTTAAATAAGAATAGGTATTACTTGACAACCTTACAGTTGTATTCACCATCGGTTTTTAGATAGTAGATCAATTTTTCAGTTGGTTTTGCAGAACAGTCACAAACCGTTTCTTTATTTGGTCCGTAGCTAAAGAATCTTACTTCCCCATTCATCTGTCTTAGACCTGCTCTTGCAAAGTCAGCTCTTAGTTTTGAGTTAAGTGCATTGATCTGGTCTGTATTATCCAAGTCAGCAATAAGATATGCGACCTCAATATCAGTAGAGCTTACCTCATAGCTACTTAATTGCTCAGGACTGAGCTGTAGCTCAGCAATAGACACGGCATTTTGAGCGATACAAAATGAAGAAAATCCAATTAGTAGTAGGGCTATAGTATATTTCATGACTTTGCTATTTTTTATTAGTTGGTAAAATAAGGCAAATTCATTGATTGTAATAAATTAATACTGCTTGATCTAAGACTTAATTCATTATTAACGTAATTTGTATTTACACAAACGAGTATATCCTGTTGAAAAAAACGCAAAAAGTAAAAGTAGCCTTCTTCTCAGATATACTCTTAGAGGATTTTGACGGTGCAGTACGTACGATGTATCAAATCATAAATCGTATACCTAAAGATCGTTTTGAATATATGTTCTTTACAGGGATCACTCCTCGCCAAAAAATGAAGAGTAAAATCGTAAAGGTTCCAAGCGTTACGATCCCTTTCAATAGTAATTATAAAGCTGCATTACCATTTTTGGCTAGTGGTAAAATTGAAAAACGTATAAGAAAGTTTA
>JAHDGW010000118.1 GCA_020631635.1 Saprospiraceae bacterium | reverse complement strand
GTCTAGTAGTTCGTTTAGATGGCCCATGATACCATTTACCTTATCATCGCCACTATTCAGATGATTTAAGCTTCTGAGATGGTTAGAGATCAACTTATCGGTAAGCTGCTTCCACTGATTGAGCTTGAGTTCTAGCTGGTCGGCTAGATTTATGAGATCATTTTTATCTTTTAACACGATAGGCGAAAACAAATGATCGAGACGATATTGGGTTGATTCAGAACGAAGGCTATCATAATTTTCTAGAAGACTATGATAGTTATTATCATCAAGTGGTGTTTTTTTAGTTTTTCGAAACCAAGATTTATCAGCACTATGATCTGTGATAGGGCGTTCTATTTTGGCTTCGACCCTCAGAGCATCTATAAGATTGGCAATCTGAGCTCTGAAGTGTTTATATTTTTTGTGTAGTATTTGCCGCTTACTATGTAATAAATTATGTAGCTCTTGTTGAATATCGGACAATTCATCAGAAATGTTCATGAGGGACTGATACAGTGCCGTACTATCTTGTTGTAGGTATGCTTCGGCTGGTATCTGATTGATCGTCTCAAGATGGTTATATTCAAATTCAAATAGCTGTGCGGCTTTTTTTACTCTCGACCTGATATCGAAATACTCTTGTAAGTTGATCTCTAGATTGTCATCTAGCGAATAGAGTGATCGGTTAGAAGTATCTGACCGGTAAAGGATTTGCAGTTGCTCTGATAGATCTTTCCAGCTCCTAGCCCCGAGTACTTTTTGATGCAAAGCGGTATAACCCGTTTTTATGTTTTCCAGGCGTAGATTTTGTTTGGCAACCTCTCTTTGATGTGCAACCGTATCGAGTTGAGTGTTTTTAGTCTTAATGACAGCTCTTAACTTAGCAATGGTAGTCGTAGATATTTGATTTTCTTTTGAAATATCAAGTATCCAATCCTCGATCCCGAGTATTCTAAATTGTAATCTATATGCTTCTAACTGATCAGGGTCATTACTTGCTATGATCGTTTTTTTCTGATCTATCGCCTTGGCATATATCCATAGGGCTAAAGACTCTGTCTTATACGAAAAATCAGCATACGATAGACAGTTGATAGAACGATGATTTACTCTTGCAAATAGAGATTTTTGCTCCTGAGATAGAGGTAAATAGTACATGTAGTTTACTTATTTAGCTAACAAATATAGGAATATTTTATATATGTTATACTATTAGCTAATAAGCAAATACATATTCAATAAATACTTTATCTAACTGCACCTCTTGGTTAGGGGTAGTGCGGTTTTACTATTTTATACCACCTTCCAGTTTTACGCCGTTTTCATAGGTGTATTCTAAGGTTACATTTCCTTCTTCATCAAAGTAGCGAAACTTGCCGTGCTGTTTCCCGTTTTTATACTCTGCCTCTTGTTGAAGCTTTCCGTTACCAAAGTACTTACGCATAGCACCATCTATTTGGCCATCTTTATATTCAATTTCCTCTTCAGCTCTACCAAATTTGTATTTTCCATATAGCCCGTGATATTGGCCATTGCGGTATCCAGCTTTAGACTCTATTTGTCCTCTGTTATTAAATTGGATGAAAGGTCCATTAAGCTGATTTTCTGAGTAGTTAGCCAGAGTTTTTATACGTTGATTATCACTATGATAAGTAATCCAGACCCCATTTTTATTTCCGTTGAGTAAAAATCCTTCCTCCAGTATGTTTCCTTCTGAGTCTTTTTTGATGGCATGCTTACCACCTGATTCTAGCGATTCTAGGTTAAAACCGCTAAGATCTCCCGTGCCAGCCGTTGGCTTAGATTGAGAATTACACGATACAATTAGTGCTAAGGCGAAAAATAATACAATGTTTTTCATCTTCATAATGAGGTTTATACTTTAAAAATTTCTCTAATTTAATAGATTGTGGTGATTTTTAAAAATGAATCTAAACCCTGTATTTTGAGCAACAGAGAAATAGCTAAAACTTTCCAGTTTTTAGCTAAAATAATGGATTTTCATGGTGAGAGCGCTTTCAAGACCAAGGCTTATACTAATGCCTATCTTAATATCAGGAAACTGCCTAATGATCTTGATACCATGTCGCTAGCAGAGATCGCTACTCTGCCCGGTATAGGCAAGGCTATTTCTGAAAAGATCATAGAACTATGTGAAAAAGGAAGTCTAGAGATTTTAGAAAATTATAAATCCAATACACCAGGAGGCATACAAAACCTTTTGACTATGAAAGGATTGGGTGCCAAAAAACTAAGACTTATCCATGATAATCTGGGGATCACTACACCGGGAGAATTGCTCTACGCTTGTCGCGAAAATAGGTTATTATCACTTAAAGGATTTGGTCAGAAATCACAAGACTCGCTTATACCGCAATTGGAGTATTTTATCGAATCACAAGGTAGATATCACTATGCCACATTGGATAGGCTGGTGCAGGCCATTGTAGATATATTGTGGGATAAATATCCAAATGAAGGGCATGCCATCACGGGTGCAATGCGCCGAAAATGTATCATTATCGATGAAGTAGAGATTTTGACATCAGCCAGTGCAGATGAGGTAATCAATCATTTGCTCCTAGAGATGGATCAAGTAGAGCAGAATGAAACAGGAGTATCTTTGATGGGGTGCCCGTTGCATATAATAGAAACCGATGCGGAAAACTACTGTACCGAACTATTTTATTCTACGGGACCGTCAGATTATGTTGCAGATTTTGACGAGTTAATTGCTGCTGAGTCAGAAGAGGCTATTTATGAAGCATCTAATAGAGCATATATCGTCCCAGAAGTAAGAGATAATCTCGAGATCATCAGACAAAATATAGAGATAGGGGATGGTGATCTTATACAACATGAAGATCTAAAAGGAGTACTGCATAATCATAGTACTTGGAGTGATGGAGTCAATAGTATTAGGGAGATGGCTCAAGCTTGTATTGATCGCGGATACCAATATTTACTAATGACGGATCATAGTCAAACCGCCTTTTATGCCAATGGACTCGATACAGATAGAGTGCTAGCACAGATGGAGGAAATCGATCAACTCAATGAAGAATTTCAGGACTTCAGGATCTATAAAGGAATTGAATCAGATATCTTAAGTAATGGAGCTCTAGATTACGAAGATGATATACTTGCATTATTTGATGTCATCGTGGCATCGGTACATTCCAATCTTAAAATGGATGTGGATAAAGCTACCCGAAGATTACTTACCGCTATTGAAAATCCCTATACCCATATTTTGGGTCACCCTACAGGTAGATTACTGCTGTCCAGAGAGGCCTATCCACTTCACTGGGATCAGATACTAGACGCTTGTAAGGCCAATGATGTAGTGATCGAACTCAATGCAAACCCACATAGATTAGATATAGATTGGTCGCATATACAAGGAGCATTGGATCGCGGTATCCAGATTGCCATCAATCCTGATGCACATAGTACAGCAGGTATTGACCATATGCGCTACGGAGTATTTGCGGCAAGAAAAGGGGGACTTACAACGGATATGTGCCTCAATGCTTTAGATGCTACAGGTTTTAACAAATGGGTAAAAACCCTAAAATATTAAGTCTTGTTAACGAGTTGTTAATCGGTATCAAATCAAGTTTTTCTTACCAAGAGCCTATATCTTTGCTATGTATTTAGAAATAATTAAGTCAAACATTTTATAATATCATTATCATGAAAACAAATTTTTTAAGCTTATTAGCTTTCGTTGCATTATTTGCACTTGCGTCATGTGGAGGAGATTCTGCAACTAAAGATGCTGCTAGAGATTCATTATCAACAGCTGCAGCTACGCCTGCTACACCTGCTGCTAATCCTGCGGCTCCTGCTACACCTGCGGTACCTACTGGTCCATTAACAACAATGGAATTTAAAGAAGATACTTACGATTTTGGTGAAGTAATGGAAGGTGAAAAAGTAATCTACGAGTATGCTTTTACGAATACAGGTAAAGAGCCATTAATCATCAGTAATGCCAAAGGAAGCTGTGGATGTACTGTTCCTGATTGGCCAAAAGAGCCTATCCCAGTAGGTGGTTCTAGTGTAATCAAAGTACAATTTGATTCTAAAGGAAAAGGAAAAGTAGGTGGTCAACCTCAAACTAAGAGAGTGACAATTACTGCAAATACAGATCCTGCTAACACTTACCTTACTATCAAAGGAAAAGTGAATAAAGAAGAATCAGCAACTCCAGCAACTCCAGTGACTCCTAGCTAGTCATTGACAGTGTAAATCAAGATAAAAAGAGCCTTGCTTGACTAGATCGAGCAAGGCTTTTTTAATTTAAGCATTACATTTGCGGCATACATGAAAAAATATCTAAATCTAGTTAAGTTCAGTCATACCATATTTGCACTACCATTTGCATTAGTAGGTTTTGCGTTGGGCTTGGCATCTGTACAGTATCGTTTTGAATGGAGATTTTTGATAGGAGTCATAGGATGTATGATATTTGCCAGAAGTGCAGCTATGGCATTCAATAGATATCTAGATCGTGATATAGATAAGCTCAACCCAAGGACATCTGTAAGGGAGATTCCTGCTGGTGCTATCAGGCCGCAAGCCGCATTGGTTTTTACGATGATCAATGCAGTACTGTTTATAATTACCTGTTGGTTTATTAATGACCTCTGCTTCTATCTGAGCCCCATTGCATTATTGATTACGCTAGGATATTCCTACACTAAGAGGTTTACTTTTTTATGTCATGTGGTACTAGGCTTAGGTCTAGCCTTGGCACCAGTAGGTGCATATATTGCTGTCACAGCTGAGTTTTCTTGGGAGTCTATTATCTATGGATTAGGAGTCTTGACTTGGGTTTCAGGTTTTGATATCATATATGCATTACAGGATGATGATTTTGATCGCGGTCATGGTCTGCATTCTATGCCTGCTGATTTTGGTCGTGGTAAAGCATTGATGTTTGCTAAACTATTGCACTTCATCACTGCAATCGCATTCTTGGTCAATGCATATTTATTGTATCTACAGGGTCAAGTGGTGTGGTTAGTGATCTCGGCTACAATCGTATTCGTAAGCTCACTTATCATACAACATAGCTTAGTAAGTAAAGATGATCTGAGTAGGGTAGATCAAGCTTTTTTTATGACCAATGGCATCTCTAGCGTATTATATGGAGTCTTGATTATAGCGAGTATCCTTATTTGATATAAGCTACAAATTTTCGAAATGCTCTTGAGCGGTGACTGATCTCATTTTTGACTGCATCGCCTAATATCGCAAAAGAATCATCATAACCTTCAGGTATAAATATAGGGTCGTAACCAAACCCCTCAGTACCTTGACGCTGTACACCTATTTTGCCTTTTATTATCCCTTCAAAGTATTGAGCACCGTGCTCATCAACATAAGCGATGACGGCTCTAAATTGAGCAGAGCGATCTGCTTTGTCCTCTAGATTGTTCAATACTTTGTCAATATTTTTATCATGATCTTTCTCAGGACCTGCATATCGAGCGGTATAGATGCCAGGTGCCATATCTAGCGCGGTGATCTCTAATCCACTATCCTCAGCAAATACAGGCTGCTTATGAAGCTGAAAAATCGTATTGGCCTTGATAAAAGCATTTTCTTGCATGGTATCACCTGTTTCTTCAATATCATCAGTATATCCAATGTCATTGAGACTTCGTAAGCTGATATCAGTGGGTAGGATGTTATTGATTTCAAAGACTTTATGTTCATTACCAGTGGCAAATATTAAGTTTTTCATACTACGCGAGGTATTCATTTTTTAGTGCATTCCATAATTGCCCTTTTTGATTTTTATCCTTCTGGATATCATCTATCCGAGGGCAAGGAAGCAATACAAATTGCTCATAACGATGCCAATGGAAATTAAACAAATGATTCTGAATACTTAAGTGTTCAGTATTCAATCCAAAAGTGATGACATAGTCTAGGCAATGCGTTTCAATTAGATCAGATAATTGCAATGGCTTGGCTTCTTCAAGTCCAAAAAGCAAAATATCCTTTTCAGGATTCAGCTTTATTGCACTAATAATTTTGAAAATAAATGATTTCGTAGCTTCATTCAGATCATTATTTGGTAAAATAACGACCGTTTTGGGCTTGCTAGATATCAATTTAGGGAGCTCAGATTTTGTTTCTGGCAGTTTTACAAGGTTTTCATATTGAAAAAGAGGGGACAATAGTGTCTAGATTTGGTGTAAGGCTAAGATAGATAGATCGTGAATAGAATGATAGTTTTTCTGTAATAAAAGAGGTAATTTTGAAATCTAATAATCGGTTGTCTCGTTTTAATTTGCGAGAGCGATCATTGCTCATCTATATTAAATGTAATCAAATGCATAGAATCAAAATTACCAAGACCTCTAATTCTTCTATAGATTCACTTGATTTCAATAATATTCCATTCGGAAGCACATTTTCGGATCATATGTTTGAGGCAAACTATAAAGATGGGCAATGGCAAAATTTTGAAATTAAGCCTTTGACAAGGTTGAGTCTTCATCCAGGTAATGCAGCATTGCACTATGGTCAGTCTATCTTTGAGGGTATGAAAGCCACGAAACATGTAGATGGTACACCTCTATTGTTTCGACCTGAGATGCACTCTCAGCGTATAAATGCCTCTGCAGATCGTATGTGTATGCCTCCGTTTCCAGAAGATGTATTTCTTGAAGCTCTACATACCTTAGTAGATTTAGAATGTGACTGGATACCGCCTACAGAGGGTAGTGCTTTATATATCAGACCCTTTATGTTTGCCACAGACGAGGCCATAGGGGTGCGACCGAGTAAGACTTATAAATTCATTATATGTACATTACCTGTGGGGCCTTATTACCCCAAGCCAGTATCACTATATGCTGATACAGAATACATCCGGGCTGCTCATGGTGGTGTCGGAGAAGCCAAGACCGCGGGTAATTATGCTGCGTCATTGTATCCCGCAAAAAAAGCAATGGAGAAAGGCTTCGATCAGATTATGTGGCTAGATGCCAAAGAGCACAAATATGTACAGGAAGTAGGTACCATGAATATCTTTTTTGTCATAGATGGTAAACTTGTGACTCCTGCTACTACCGGTACCATACTTAAGGGTATTACCAGAAATTCAATTATTCACATATTGCGAGAGGAAGGGTACGAGATAGAAGAAAGGCTTATCGATATCAATGAAGTCATTGTAGCGGCGAAGGATGGTAGTCTCACGGAGATTTTTGGAACAGGTACCGCCGCCGTCGTTGCCAAGGTAGATCGCCTTGCCTATAAGTCTGACGATATTACTTTTGAACTCAAAGAAAATAGTATCGCCAATAAGATTAAATCTATCATCAATGGTATGCGCAGTGGTACTGTAGAGGACAAATACGGCTGGGTAGTACCCGTGAAATCGCCACAAGGAGCAGCAGTATAATACTGTAGTTCTTTATTTGTTTTCTGATTGACTTTAATCCTTTAAGAACCATCTTACTCCTAGCCTAAATCGACTGCCGTAGTCTGTATAATTAGGTAGCATAGCATTGAAACTATTACCAAAAAGACCTAACATGTTTTCTTGAACTAAAAACACCCTGAATTCACTAATCTTGAAGTTCAAAAATATATCGTAAAGGTTATACGGGTCAAAGTCATCACCTGTAGTGTAAAATCGAGCATTTACCGGGCTATAACTCAATCCTTGGTTAAACTGAATAAATCTATGATCCACTCCTAATTGGATGAGCATATTGTTATTGAAAATGCGATCTTCAATATATAATTTGTGTTTAAAGCTGAGTGGGGGCAAGCCAAATAAGTCTTCTGAAAATATCTGATACAACAAGGAAATGTCATATTTGAGCTTCCATAATCCAAGTTTTTGAGTGACTAAAAAGCTGGTTGTACTTATGCCACTAGAAGTTTGCAGAGGTTCTGCTTGATCATTAATAAAATATATCAAATTAGTTTCTACACTTTGATTAAGTTCTACACTTGTTTTACTTTTTGGTATGGAAAGTGTCGCTCCTAATTTTGTTCCAAAAGGCTTAGCAAGAGCAGGATTATCCCATAAGGCTAACCCATTTACTTCAAAATACCTGCTGGTGATGGATGGGGTACGTCTATAAGCTTCAAACTTTCCAGCTATTTGAAAAATATTGGTTGAAAACGATAATGATCCTCCGATATCAAAATCTCCGACATAGTCTAAAAGTCCTAACCTGAGTTCTGATTTGAGATCGATATATTTAGCTAGTTGAGTCCTTAGCCCAGTATTTAGAAATAAACTATTTTCATCAGCACCTACAGATTCGTAATTGTTACGGATGTAACTATGTTCAAGGCCTGCGAATACTCTTATGAGATCTCCTCGCCCGAGTTTCATTCCGATATAATTTTGCACTTGATCTGTTTTCCAATAACTTCTGATTCCGCGCTGTTCGATAAGAAAATCACCATAGATCAGGCTATCGGTAGCAGCATCAGTATCAATATCTGAATCCGAAAATCGATAGCTATCTTTTAACAATGAAAATCGATGCTGAGCTTCTAAGTCCCATTCTCCTTTCTTCGCTAAGGAGAGGTATTGGTGAATACTAAAATTTCTATTTTCTCGCCGACTTTCCGCATTTTGGGTATTCACTACGGGTATGCTAGTTAGTTGCTCGTAAAACTCTAGTCCAAACAAATCATCTCTAAGTATCCCTCCGTTAAACTCTTCATCGGCGTTATTTGAAAAATAACTGGTAATAAATCTATATTTTTTGCTTTCGGAGAGATACTGTATTGCACTGCCCAAAGAGGTAAGCTTGGTAGCTTGATTATCATAAAATCCTGTCTGATTGATACGCTGATAGTCGATGTGTATGCTTATGCCATCGGAGAAACCTCGGGCAAATCTAGCATTCACGATAAAGTTATCTTGACCTTGAGACGGTGTAAATGCAAGATCGTTTAATGGACGATTTAAATCAAATAATCTAAAGTTTTCAATTTTTATATCGTAAGGTCTATACTGATCTATCCCAACATCTAATCCAGATCGAGTATTGCCTTGATACAAGATGGAAGTAGATGCCGATCCTTTATTTCCCAAATGCAGATAGTCAAAACTTTCTTTTCTGGTAGGATCATACCTATGAAAGTTATCGAGTAAAGAATCGACATAAGGCTCTTTATGATCTAAGTCATCAAAATAGCTGTAGTTGTAGATGCTTGTATCCGGGGTATAAACATTCTTTTTACTTAGCGTATCAAATCCACCTCCAGTACTAGTAGGGTTGCGACCAGTAAATTGACCCATCAAAGCTTGTAAACTCAATAGAAAAAAAAATATAGTAGCTATGATTTGTTTTGATTGCATAAATCCGTTAGGATTGAAGTTAATGAAACGGAAAGCGTTTCGTTTTATTTCTACTGTCTCATTTTTTTAAAACGGCGGAAGTAGTGAAAATGCCGCTCTCTCCACATCTGCATTGCCAGTAGTTAGTAATATTACTGCAACTCTCTGTTCTGGTATAATGAGTATTGAGCTTCGAGATCCTCCAGTGGCACCAGCATGACCTACTATGGTTTCATCTTTATAGCTATTGGATAGCCAAAATGTACCGATCGGGCGGTTATCAGCTTTACTCAATACTCGGGTGGCAGCATAATAAATACTGGAGTTATCCCAATGAGCTCTGGCATAATGTACAAGGTCAGTACAGTTGCT
>JAHDGW010000117.1:7411-9712 GCA_020631635.1 Saprospiraceae bacterium | reverse complement strand
TGATATTTGATCATTCTGCCACTGATGTAGATGGTGATAGTCTTGTATATAAACTATGTACTCCTTATCAAGGTGCGACCGATGCAGATCCTATACCACAGCCACCAGCAAGGCCTCCATATGATTTAATAACTTGGAACTCTGGATACTCTACAGATAATCCACTGGGGTCTTCCATACCATTAACTATTGACCCCAATACAGGAATACTTACAGGTATGCCAGAGCTGACGGGTCAATATCTTGTAGGTGTTTGTGTAGAAGAATATAGAGATGGCATTTTGCTCTCTACCGTAAGGCGTAACTTCGAATACAATATACGAGTATGTATCAATAATCCTGTGGCAGACTTTAATCTTCCCGAAAATCCTAATTGTGAATCATTAACGCAGACTTTTGAAAACACAAGTACCCCAGGCTCATATACATGGTATTTTGATTATCCTATCAATAGTGTAACTAGTACGGAGACGGACCCTACTTATACTTTCCCAGAACCTGGACTATATCCTGTTCAGTTGATTGTAGTAGATAATGATTGTATAGATTCTACTGTGATCAATGTAGGTGTAAGCTTTCCAGATGATCCTATTGCCGCGTATTCTTTTTCTTCGGTGGACTGTTCAGATGATGTTACATTGGATTTCATCAATGAGACTACTACCATACAAGAGCAAACGGGATACAATTGGCTTTTTGAGTGGGACGGGGGCATGCTTAGTTCTACGGAAGAAAACCCTAGTGTCACGGTACCAGGGAATATTGATTTGACCATTACTTTTGAGGTCACCACGATTAGCGGTTGTACTGATGTATTTACGGAGACCGTGTTTGTAGAGTCTTCGTTCTTAGAGCTGATAGCTAATGAGATAGAGATATGCCAATTTAATTCTTTAGAGCCTATTTTAAATGCTTCGGATAATCTGACTTACACTTGGAGCCCAACCAACAATATAGATCTGTCGGACCCCAATAATCCTATTATCACTGCAGTGAATGATATTACCTATTCTGTAACAGCTACCAATGGCGTATGTACCATTGTAGATGAAATTGAAATTACGGTATCCGAAGAGCAAGATGTCATTATTAATGGTGACGCATTTGTATGTAATGAATCTTCGACACTTAACATTGTGTCTCCATCAGGAGCAACAGTTGCTTGGTATTCTGATGAGCAACTGACTGATCAAATAGGTACAGGGATGACCATTACGGTAACTCCACCACAAGGAGAAACTACCTATTATGCAAGTCTCGTAGGTGATATATGTCAAGGGGTTGGTTCTTTTACAGTTACCAATGAACCACTTGATTTTACACTCAGTGCTGGTGATGATTTAGTCGGGTGTTCTAATGAATTAGTAGAGCTAGTAGTCAATAATAATGACGACGATCACGAGCTAGAGGTACAGTGGGATACGCAGTATCTTCTAGTAGGGCAGGGTACTACTACAGGTAGTTTTACCTTTCCTTCGGCAGGTACTTATTTGGTAGATTTGACGATTTCAAATCAATTTATGTGTAGTCTTGATACGTCACTAGAAGTCACGATATACGATGTTGTAGGTATCGACTTTGACAGAATTGATGCTTGCTTTGGAGATGATGTATTTTTAAACCCGATAGCGCCTAATGATAATTGGACGTATCTATGGGTGGCTGATGATCCTACCTTAGTTTTTGATGCAACAAGTGCTAACCCATTGATTGAAAATGTAACAGAGAGTATCACTTTTACACTTACCGTTGCAGATAATGATCTTGGTTTTTGTGAAAGCACTTTTGAAGTACTACTCAATGTCCCACAGAAAATTAATCTTGAGGGACCTTCCGATATAAACTACTGCCCTGGCATAGATACTGACTTTAACTATACTGCCGATGTGGTCGTAGATGTGTATATCATCAATGCCAATAATGACTCAACTTTACTAGTAGGTGGTGTATTAAATGCTAATCTCTTTGAGGACGGCGCATATACCATTGCTGGCGTCGATGAAAATGGATGTTTTGAGAATATTTTGATTAGTATAGATGACTTTGCTGATATCAATTTGGTAGTACCCGACGAAGTGGTATACTGTCCTGGTGATACACCGATACTTGATGTAATTACTGATGTTGATGTTGCAGTTACTTTATTCGATTCCATGGGAGATCCTGTATTTACGGGTAATCCTATAACTGTTTCTGATTTTTCAGACGGTGAATATACTATAGTGGCTACAGATGAAAATGGTTGTGCGGAATCTGCAATTGTTACTTTTACGACTTATGATGCTATCAATCTAGATGCAC
>JAHDGW010000117.1:0-7401 GCA_020631635.1 Saprospiraceae bacterium | reverse complement strand
GGAAGTAAGTATAATAATTAACTCGGATATAGAGGTTGAGGTAAAGATTCTCGATATGGATGGCAATATTGTAGCACAGGGCACCGAAATCGTGATAAGCGAACTGCCTCCCGGTGAATACAATATTATGGCAACGAGCAATGATGGCTGTGGCGAAATGCAAAGCCTGATTATCCTAAGTCCTGCTGATATCAATCTAGAATTATCAACATCAACCCCTAAATATTGTACTGGTGACGATGTGACTTTAGTGGCATCTACTGATACCTCAGTAGAAATAGAATGGTTTGATCAGGAAGGAAATAGCGTAGGCACTGGATTTAGTATCGTGGTGCAGCCATCAGGTATGCTTACTTATACAGCGGTGGCTACAGATGCTAGTGGATGCGCTGACCAAGCAGAGATCACGATCATGGAATACATCTTGGATGTCACGATCGATGCACCTGCACTCATTTGTGAAGGAGAAGAGGGGACTATATCCATTACCAATAATGATCCTGATCAAATGTTGACCTATTCATGGACACCACAAGAAGCGATAGTAAGTGGTGCAAATTCTGATCAGTTGACGGTATTTCTGTCAGGTGATACTACCTTCGAAGTATTGATCACTAATATGGATGGATGTACATGGACCGAAATGGTAAGCATTCTAAGTAGTGGTTTTGACCCTGATGTCATAGCGACGGCAGACCCTATGGATGTATTGCTAGGACAGACTACACAGCTAGGAACTAATCAAAATAATGATACCTATGAGTACGAATGGGATCATTCTTCAACGCTAGATGATGCATTTATTGAAAATCCAATAGCATCACCAGAAGAATCACCCACAACCTATACAGTCACAGTCACGAATGCTGATGGATGTACAGCTGAATCTAGCATTACGATAGGCGTTACTTTACCTAATTGCGATGAGAGTGATGTATTTATCCCTAACCTGTTCTCACCAAATGGTGATGATTTCAATGATTTCTGGAAAGTAGAGAGCAACTTTGTTGATGAGATCGAAATACTCGTATATAACAGATGGGGGCAAGAAGTATTTAAGTCAGATCAACAGCTACCAGGTTGGGATGGTACATTTGACGGATCACTCCTCGAACCCGATGTATACGGCTACTGGATTAGAGTAGTATGTATCAATGGATTTGAGTATACTACCAAAGGTAATGTGACCTTGATGAGATAAGATCAATACCACAATCAAATAAAAGCACCCATCTATAGTATCTCAGGATATGTGGATGGGTGTTTTTTGTTGAGTTTAGACGAAAAGTTGATGAAGAATTTAATAAAGATATTGGCGCTAATTATAATTACGGCAGTTGGGTGTAATCAGCCAGTTTCTAACGAGGCTCAAAAATATTCTGAAATACCGCTTGTTAAATGGTTAAACGATTATTCTGTGGAAAAGGATGAGCCAAATTATAGCGATAATTTGATCTATAATGATTGCTTGGAGGTCACTTTTGAATATAGTTATGAAAAGAACGGTAAAATCAAGTATTTTAAGCAAAATGGCATATTTTCAGAATGGGAATTTATTACTGAAAAAGAGCTTAATAATGGGGTAGGGGTCAAGTGGATTAAATTGACATCGAAAAACCCTAATGAGTCTTTTAACAATGCTCCTCAATCAGTTATTCAGTATGAATTTATAAATTCAAAAAATCAGAATTTGGGATTTGAATCAACAGGAGTGATTGAGAACTATTCCAATGTAGTGAAGCATAATACACGATCTGGATTCTTTAGACCACTTTTTAGTTTTCCATGGCCCTCTGTTAAATTTCCAATAGAAAATAATAAAACATGGAATTGGAAATTCGCGTATGACTCTTCGGTATACGGTGATGATAGAATATACAATTGGGACGGTATAACTGAGATGAAGTATGATTACAATTATTGGGGTGATACAACTTTGACCTTACAATTTGGAGATGTAGTTACCTCAAAATATGAAGCGTTTGGAACAAATGGAGAAATAGAGAATCGATTGATTTATTTTTTCAATAGTAAAATTGGTTTTGTAAAGCAGGAGTTTTATACTCATGATGGTACTAAGATTGTTATAGAAGCAGTGGATTACCAAAACAAATGCAATGAATACTAAGCTAAATGCATTGATTATTACCGTCCTCGGAGTACTGCTCATCGCCATATCCGCACATATGAGTATTACTCCTGAGATAGGTAATCTTGAGATCCCGATTACGGGCCAAACGCTTGTGGTCTTATTGATTTGTTTTTTTACCACGCGGAGATTGGGCTTGATGATTACTATAGGCTATTTGTTGGTTGGGATTTTGGGACTACCAGTATTTGCAGATGGAGCATCAGGGATAGAGGTTCTATTAGGCAATTCTGGAGGATTTTTAGTAGGTTTTGTAGTTGCGGGGCTTTGGATGTCATGGGCAGGAAGTCAGGCTTGGAGAACAACATTTTTAAAGGCATGCATCGCTCATTTGATTGGCACTATCGTCATACTGACGATAGGTTTTTTAAGACTAGGGATGCTCAAAGACTTTGGCATTGCATGGCAATATGGAGTCTTGCCTTATCTACCAGGTGGATTTATCAAAATTTTGGCCGGAGCCATAATCACTGTTTTCATAGAGTACTTCATAAAGCGTAAGTGATCAAGCTGATTCTTTTAAGGATTAAGTGTTTCTCATTTTAATAAAAAACGCTCTATCTGTCTGCGGTGCCTAAGGATATGCACGATTGCATGCTCCATCAATTCATCTACGTCGAAAGTTGCCCCCCAACTTATACCATTTACAATATAAATGGTTTTTCTGTTATTCTATGACTACCATCTTTACAGACGAGTTGGATATCTGGATAATCATCGAATAATTTCTCCGACCTTGCCAACATTTGATCTAGCGCATCGATATAATCTTTTGTTTGATCAAATGTTACTTTTTTAAAATACTCAAGCTCTTCACCCAGCCACTTTCGGATGATGACGATATAGTTATACCATTTATAATGTAAAATGGCGGATAAGATGATTTATGAAATATATTCGAGATTAAGGCAAAAAACGCAGGCATAGCCTTAGCTACGCCGAGTATTTTTAACGCAGATATTGGATATAGTTCATATCAGACATGCGTCATTTTATATTGTAAATGGTATTATTACCAGAACAAACTACATGTGTCAATATGCTATCTACAGATCGGCAATCCGGATCATTAGTATTAGCATCTACTACAGTGATAAGTTCTTCTGCAGTGATTGTATAGATTACACGTTTAAGATCTATCAAGGCTCTTTCATACTCATCTAACAGTGCTCCGAAAGCACCACGATCTCTATAAGAGGCTTCGATCATCATTTAGATTTCGTTTGGCGTCTTCGTGTTATATATCTCTTTTCTTTAAAAACCAATAGGCTACACCTAAATACATCAAAGTATAAAGAAGTGCCAGTGGTACTGATGTACTATATTCCAACAATTTTAATGGTACAGGAGCTTCTTTTTGAAATCCGCCTATTATCTGAAAAACTCTGAAAAGTGGTAGTGGCGTCACATCTTCAATCACATTGAGTGGAAAATAAAATTGTATCGTTTCATTAAGTTTGTAGTAGGTCAGTATTCGCAATAATGGGGCAAACATAAAAACATAGGCGAGGTAACTGAAGAGGGCAAAGCCACTTTTTCGTAACACGATGCCTAGGGCAAATGCAAACGATAAGTAGCCCATACACATCAAGAAGTACCTCGGGATAGCCCATAAGTCTTCTAGTATACGATCTACTCCTCCTGCGAAATAAGTACCTAGACCAAGGCATACTATGGTATAAAATACAGTACAAAATGTACTAATTGCGAGCAGTACTCCCACCTTAGCAGTGAAATATTCCTTTCTAGTCAGGCCATTGATGATGGATTGTCTCAGCGTTTTATTCTGTACCTCTGATGTAATGATGATAATCCCTAAAAAGCCTATGAATAAGGTCACGCTCCAGCTACCTAGGTATCCTACATATTCCCATATACGTGGAAATGATAATGATGCTTCCACAGATGCGAGCATACCCAGCGGCCCCTCTTCATTAGACCATTCAGTACTTTGAGTGAGACCATATAATCTATAAAAACCCCATATGCTCAATGGTAGAGTAATCATATATAGAGACCCCAACAGTATGAATATCGAACTTTGACGATATTTTATCCACTCTACTCTTAATAATTGTATGATTCTATTCATAATGATATATCGTGGATTATTTAAGATTATTAGTAAGCTCCAAAAATTCTTCTTCGAGTCTTTTTTTACGAGTCACTAGATGGGTGAGAGTGATTCCTTTAGAGAAGGCGAGCGCATTCATTTCGGCACCTGTCCGCTCTTGATCTACTTCACATTCCAGCAGGCCATTTTTTTCGATTATCGTATGTATCCATGGTAAAGACTCTAAGACCTCTCTAAGTCGAGTGAGATTCTCTGATTGTATATCCATCACACCATAATTCGTCAATATAGACCCTACGGGTCCTGTAGATAGTACCTTCCCAAATCTCAATATGGCGACATGGCTACAGATTTTCTCTACCTCATCGAGTAGGTGGCTAGCCATAATCACCGTACGTCCAGAATCGGCAATATTTTTTAAAATACTTCTGACCTCTGCGATTCCCTCAGGATCAAGCCCATTGGTAGGTTCATCAAAAATAACTACATCTGGATCGCCTATCAAGGTTGCTGCGATAGCCAACCTTTGCTTCATACCTAAAGAATAGGTTCGAAAGTTAGTCCTTTTACGATCGTATAAATTGACCATTCTAAGGAGTCCATCCACATCATAGGAGGATACATTTTTGATCTTAGCTACGATATCTAGATTGTCGGCAGCATTCAGATATGGGAAAAAGTTAGGTGTTTCAAGAATGGCACCGATACGTCTCCTATGATAAGGGTAATGCTCTCCGTCAAACCATTTGAAGCTTCCGCTACTACTCTTGAGTATACCTAAAATAATACCTAGTGTTGTGGTTTTACCACTTCCATTAGGACCAAGTATACCATATACTTCTCCGGCATTGATATCTAGTGTCAGATTATCTAGGGCTAGGAGCTTACCATAGGATTTAGAGAGATTGTTGATCGATAGTACTGGCATAGTTTAGTATTGCTTTCTATAAGTATACGAATGCTTTTAAGGCTTTGTTAACAATTGTAGATAAAAAACTAAGATTTTCAGACTAACGCGACCTTATTCGACTGCAACTGTAAAAATACGGTCACAATGCCTTTTTGTCATGAACGTATAGATGATATAAGACATATGTTCACTCTATTTTGTACAAAACGGCAGTAAATCATGGTGGCACATCTATTGATTTAGATGCAACAGATTTTATTAATATCTAAAACAATTTAAACCAAATGGGTAAAATCATAGGAATAGATTTAGGAACAACAAACTCATGCGTAGCCGTAATGGAAGGTAATGAGCCAGTGGTAATCCCTAATGATGAAGGAAGAAGAACCACTCCTTCAGTGGTCGCTTTTTTAGATAATGGTGAGCGTAAAATAGGTGACCCTGCTAAGAGACAAGCAATCACCAATCCTACAAGGACGATCTCATCTATCAAAAGGTATATGGGTCAGCGATACTCAGAGGTGGGTGTAGAAGTCGATAGATCTACGTATAAAACGGTCAAAGGAGACAATGATACCGTACGTGTAGCGATCGATGATCGACAATATACAGCACAAGAAATATCTGCGATGATCCTTCAGAAAATGAAGAAAACAGCAGAAGACTTTCTAGGTCAGGAAGTCACAGAGGCAGTCATTACTGTACCGGCATACTTCAATGACTCTCAGCGTCAAGCGACCAAAGAAGCTGGGCAGATTGCTGGTCTTGAAGTAAAAAGAATAATCAATGAGCCAACAGCAGCAGCATTAGCATTTGGTCTTGATAAAAAGGGACAAGATCGTACTATAGCGGTGTATGACCTTGGTGGTGGTACTTTTGATATATCTATCCTGGAGCTAGGAGACGGAGTATTTGAAGTAAAGTCTACTAATGGTGATACGCATCTTGGTGGTGACGATTTTGATCAAGTGATTATTGATCACTTAGCGGATACATTCAAGGCACAAGAGAATATGAATCTAAAGAAGGACCCTATGGCTCTTCAAAGACTCAAAGAAGCGGCTGAAAAAGCTAAAATAGAGCTTTCAGCTTCTGCTGAAACAGAAATCAACCTTCCATATATCACAGCGGTAGACGGTGTACCTAAACACTTAGTACTAAAACTGACTAGATCAAAGTTTGAACAATTGGCAGATGACCTAGTTGCTCGTACTCTGAAGCCATGTGCTGAAGCACTTAAGGACGCTGGTCTTGATAAAAATGAAATCGATGAGGTCATCCTAGTAGGAGGATCTACTCGTATCCCTAAAATACAGGAGGCCGTTGAGCAATTTTTTGGAAAAAAGCCTAATAAAGGTGTAAATCCTGATGAAGTTGTTGCCATCGGTGCAGCTATTCAGGGCGGGGTATTGAGTGGCGATGTACAAGATGTATTACTCTTGGACGTAACTCCATTATCACTTGGTATCGAGACGATGGGTAATGTATTTGATGTAGTCATCGAAGCGAATAGTACGATCCCAACTAAAAAATCAAAAACATATTCGACGGCAGCGGATAATCAACCATCAGTAGAGATACATATCTTACAGGGAGAGCGTCCGATGGCTAGAGATAACCGACCGATTGGTAGATTTATATTAGATGGTATACCTCCAGCGCCTAGAGGAGTGCCACAGGTAGAGGTCACTTTTGATATGGATGCCAATGGTATCTTAAATGTATCGGCTAAGGATAAGGGTACTGGTAAAGAGCAAAATATCAGAATAGAAGCTTCGACTGGATTATCTCCAGAAGAAATAGAAAAGATGAGAGCTGAAGCCGCTGCCAATGCAGATACGGATAAGAAAGCACGTGAAACTGCTGATAAACTAAACTCGGCTGATACCTTGATATTCCAGACGGAAAAGCAGATGAAGGAGTTTGGTGATAAAGTACCTGCTGACAAAAAAGCACCTATCGAAGAAGCACTCGTAGAGCTCAAAGAAGCTCATAAAATGCAAGATATCGATAAGATCGATGCTGCCATGGAAAAAATGAATACAGCATGGCAAGCCGCTAGCCAAGAGATCTATCAAGCATCTCAGGAAGCACAAGGTGGCGATGGAGCAGCTACCGCTGATGCTGGAAATACTGGCGGAGCACAAGACGCTGGCGAAGAAGACGTAACAGATGTAGAATTTGAAGAGGTGGAAGACAAATAGTCTGAAGATCTTCAAAATCAAGAATACTTTTAGAAAAGCTCATCCGCAATATGCGAGATGGGCT
>JAHDGW010000435.1 GCA_020631635.1 Saprospiraceae bacterium | reverse complement strand
TACCACTTTCCATTTAGATATGTAGACAAGACCAAAGTGCATCGCATCAGTGAATTACGAGAGGAGGGTCAGCAAGTATTGCTAAAAGGTACATTGGTTTCAATAGAGAAGATATCCATGAATAACCGCAGGTATAGGCTTGTTGGTTTATTTAAAGATTCTTCAGGATTCATAGAGTTGACTTGGTTTCAAGGAGTGAAATGGCTTGAAAAATCACTCAAACCTGGAGGGCAATATTCGGTATTTGGTAAGCTATCAAAATATGGCTCCAAGAAAAATATTGCGCATCCTGAAATGGAAGAGATAGATCAACATAAAACGAGTACCCAGCCTACTCTCGCTCCTGTATATCCTTCTACAGAAAAACTCAACAAACGAGGACTGGATACTAAGGCAAGGCGAAAAATGATCGTAGAGGTCTTTCAAAAAATAAAAAATCGAGATATCTCTGAGACTTTACCGATATATATACTCGATAAGCTTAAGCTAGTCGCTCGATATGATGCGATACGCGATATACATTTCCCCAAGTCAAGTGAGAGTCTTAGATTAGCCACCAATCGCATCAAGTTTGAAGAATTTTTCATGCTACAAATGCGTATGCTTCTGAGCAAGAAAAATCGCCAATCAAAACTGAAAGGAGCCATCTTTGAATCCATCGGCGAACAGTTTAATTACTTTTTTAAAAACATACTACCCTTTGAATTAACGGGTGCTCAAAAAAGGGTGATCAAAGAAATACGCCATGATCTCGGGAGTGGTATCCAGATGAATAGACTACTGCAAGGAGATGTAGGTAGTGGTAAGACCATCGTTGGACTCATGACCATGCTCATGGCATTAGACAATGGTTTTCAATGCGCTTTGATGGCACCTACAGAAATTCTAGCCCAACAACATTTTACAAGTATATCAGAGTCTTTACAGCAAATGGATATACGTGTAGAGTTTTTGTCTGGAAGTGTAAAAGGAAAGAAACGTAAACTCATCTTAGATGATCTTGCCGCTGGTCATATCTCCATACTAATAGGTACACATGCCCTGATCGAAGATCCTGTACAATTCAAAAATCTAGGTCTTGCAATCATCGATGAGCAACACCGCTTTGGTGTAAAACAACGATCCCGACTGTGGACGAAAAATAATAATATAGCTCCCCACATATTGGTCATGACGGCTACGCCGATACCACGTACTCTGGCTATGGCGGTATATGGAGATCTTGATGTATCGGTTATTGATGAGCTCCCACCAG
>JAHDGW010000116.1:8410-9813 GCA_020631635.1 Saprospiraceae bacterium | reverse complement strand
ATATCGAGGTTTCAGATTCATTAGCATGTGTATTCAAGTCTAGCCCTAACTTATCTATGATCGTAGAAGGCCATACACATAAGAGAACAATCTCTAATGAGGAATACTTTGACAACAGGGGCCTTTCTGTAAGCAGATCAACAATAGTGGTAAGTTATATAAGCTCAGTAAGCAAATGTAATTTTGATTTATAAATAAATCACTAATAACATGGCTATGAGAGCAGGGATAGTTTGGACAAAAATGATTTTTCGATCAGCTGTAAAGTACCCATATATGCCTGCAACTACAACACATCCTAAGAAAAACAATGCCACATTATCGCTCCATTGCTTATCCTGAATAATAAGAGACCATATAAGGCCAGCCGACAGAAAACCATTGTACAAACCTTGATTAGCAGCTAAGTTTTTCGTTTTAGGAAAGAGCTCTTTTGGAAAATTACGAAAGACTTTTGGTCCTCGACTTTCCCAAGCGAACATCTCAAACCACAAAATATAGATGTGCAGAACAGCAATCAATGCAATAAGAATCTTTTCCATGCTGACTAAGATAGTGATAATTAAAACTTGTATTATCCTATAACTTTTGAAACAAATTAAAGAGTTATAAATCAGTAACTTAAATCTGAAAACGTCTCCACATCATTTTAGAATCGGTAAGCCTAGAATAGAGCTACTCGTTGAGTATTATAAGCGTGATCTACCTTTATATCTTTATTTACCATAATTTATTTGATCCAGCAAATCATCTAACAACGTTGCTTGCGCCAAACTATCATCAAGACTCCAAATGGATGATTGTAATTTTCCTTGTGAGATGCAGCTTATGGCATGATTCAGTTCGTGAAAATATCCTGTAGAACGAAAAGGGTTATCTATTTTCTGCACTCCTGAGTCTGATATTATTTCATAGGATTTTCCTTTCCAGAAAGAGGGAAATATGATCTTCCCTTTAGAGCCGTAGATAGTGGCAGTATGTTCAGTATCGAGTTGCACCCCACAGTGAAGCTGTGCAGAAGCACCATCACGATAGTCTAGCTGAAAAGCACAACTCAGATCAACACCAGAGTTAGACATCCATGTATGCGCATGAGATTTTTGTGGTAATAAACCCACAATCATATTGGCAAAAGCCAAAGGGTAGACACCTACATCATAGAGTCCGCCGCCTGCCAACGAGGGGTTTAACCATCGTCTATCTCGATCGTAGTTGCTATTGAAACTAAAATTAGCAGTGATGAGCTTGACATCGCCAATGGTTCTAGATTGCACGGTTTCTATACAAGATCTTACGGCGGGTAAGTAGGCCATCCAGAGGGCTTCCATAAGAAATACTTGATGCTGTCTAGCGCAATCGATCATCTCTTGGACTTCTATGGCATTGAGTCCCATAGGCTTTTC
>JAHDGW010000116.1:0-8310 GCA_020631635.1 Saprospiraceae bacterium | reverse complement strand
GGACTTCTATGGCATTGAGTCCCATAGGCTTTTCGCAGATAACATGTTTGCCAGCTTGGAGTGCCATAAGTACATGTTCTTTATGGAAATTATGTGTTGTTGAGATATAAATGATATCTATTTCAGGATCGTCACATAGAGCATCATATCGATCATATATTTTAACCTCAGAAGAAAACTCCGATCGTAAACGTGAAGCATTTGATCGAGATGCTATAGCATAAAGCGTTTCATTTACTAACTCCTTTAAGCTCTCATATACTTTGGGAGCAATCAAGCCATATCCTAAGAATCCCCATTTCATATATTAGAAAATTGATAAATGATAGAATGCTGATAATCTCGATGAGGACCAAAAATACAATTAGGGAAGTGTTCATGATTGGGACCATCAGGATAATATTGTGGTTCTATACAGAATCCAGCATTAGGCCCTAATTTATTTGTATTGATGTCCTGTATATCAGGAATCCATTTGCCAGTATAAAATTGAAAACTAGGAAGTGTAGAAAGTACGTTTAGCTGAATACGGGAGCCTAGATTTTGAATTTGTGCATGTTTACGAAGCTGTTTAGAGTCTGATTCATTCATAATAAAACAATCGTCATAATCTTTGCCGTCCAATTTAGAGTTTATCAAAAAATGCTCATCTACTTTACTTTTTCCATTGGGCACCATGTTTTCCAGTACTAGAAGTTCTTTACTTTCAAACTTAAAACTATGGTTAGTGATTAGATCACTGTGTTTTGTATTCAAATTGAAGTAAGGATGATGTGTAAGACTCAATGGAGTTGCTTGATCACTCGTAGCATAGTAATCTATCTTGACCGATGTATCTTCTAATTGTATACTAACTTCAAACTCAACGTCACCTGGAAAACCTTGATCACCATCTGGACTTTTATATTGAAAGCAAGCGATTGTTTTGGATGACCTTAGCTTATCATAATTCCAATCCACTCGATCTAAACCATGATTTCCATGTAATGCATTCCCTTCATTGCACGTGGGTATTTGATAATGTTGATCCGCTATGGTAAAACGACCATTTTTGATTCTATTGGCATAGCGACCGATGATAGCGCCGCAGAACCAATCTTGCTTGGGGTACTCATCATAGCCTAGTGAAAGAATGGTATTCACCCACCCAAGTGACTTTTGTTTCACCTTAAGATTCAAAAAAGTACATCCTACCGTATCAATATCAGTGGATATATGCTCATTATTTAGGTGGATGATCATCTACTGGATTTACCTTACAAAAATGTATATGAATATGGCCATAATGCTTCCAATGAGAGTAAATACTATGTCCCAATAGTCAAAGATAAGATTACCTTTTAGTTGCATAAATTCCCAAATAATTAATCCGATTGTGCTAATAACATTTGATCTCCAAAACCACTGATTTTGTACTTGAAGATTTTGTCCTGTTTTTAGTTTCCATAAAGCCATACCTGCGAATGGAAATATCAATGCAGCGGCAATAAAATTAGGTGCTACACCTAGCAAAAATTGAATAGCATCTAGCTCTTGATAGTATGGTCTGATATATTCTTCTATGACCTGATGCGAGGCTAAGCCAAGAATACAAAGTATAGACCATTTGTTTTTATTCAAAAAGTTTGATTTCATATCTCTATATTAAGTTATAATTCATAATTACTGGTATGACTAAACGTAAAACTAACCCACTAACATCTAAAAAACTTACAGGCCTAGAGCTTAAAGAGCCATCAAACTATGCTGCTGGTGCCTATGGTGTAAAAGTAGCTTTGGATCATGCGATATCGGAGATGGGTGCGGTACGAGCATTTCAGACCTTGGCTAAAATGAATCAGAAATCTGGTTTTGATTGTCCGGGATGTGCATGGCCTGATCCCGATGATAAGCGATCTGTCATAGCAGAATATTGTGAGAATGGAGCCAAAGCATTGGCAGAAGAAGCAACCTTGAATCGTGTCGATGATGCATTTTTTTCGAAGCATACCGTAGAAGAAATGTCTCAATGGTCCGACTACAAAATAGGGAAGAGCGGGAGACTGACACGACCCATGTATCTGGCTGCAGATAAGAGTAGATATGAAGCGATCAGCTGGGAGTCGGCGTTTCAAAAGATTGGAGACACATTGAATACTTTAGATCATCCGGATGAAGCTGTTTTTTATACCTCTGGTCGATCTAGTAATGAAGCTGCGTTTTTATACGGGGTATTTGCTAGGGCTTTTGGCACAAATAATATGCCTGACTGCTCCAATATGTGCCACGAGTCTAGTGGAAAAGCGCTGAGTCAGACTTTAGGTATTGGCAAAGGATCGGTCACTTTAGATGACCTACATAAAGCAGAGGTAGTGATGGTCATAGGTCAAAATCCTGGCACGAATCATCCCAGAATGCTTACGGCATTGCAAAAGTTAAAGGAAAATGGAGGTAAGGTCATCTCCATCAATCCATTGGAAGAAGCAGGGCTCAAGCGCTTCAAAAATCCACAAAGGGTAGGAGATTATTTTGGACGAGGAACGGCAATAACCGATGTTTTTCTACAAGTAAAGATCAACGAAGATGTAGCATTACTCAATGCCCTGATGAAGGGTTTGATCGCTCAAGATGCCGAATCAGGTGAGATCCTTGATCATGACTTTATTTTGGACAAAACCTCAGGCTATGATCAGCTAAAGGATGATCTTGAGCAGTACGAAATTTCGGATTTATTAGAGCGATCTGGAATAAATCAATCGATATATCAAGAGGCACTAGCACTTTTGGCTCCAGCCAAAAAAATAATCATCTGCTGGGCAATGGGATTGACTCAACATCAGAATGGAATAGACAATATCAAAGCATGCGTCAACCTTCTGTTGATGAAAGGCAGCATTGGGAAAGAAGGAGCAGGTACATGCCCTGTACGGGGCCATAGTAATGTACAGGGCGACCGCACCGTGGGCATCATTCATGGGACTTCTGATAAGCTATATTCGAGTCTTAAAAAGGTATTCCATTTTGATGCACCAAGAGAAAAAGGCTTAGACGTGGTAGACTGTATACAAGCCATGCACGAGGGTAAAGCGAAAGTATTTGTGAGTCTAGGTGGTAATTTTGTATCTGCCGCTTCGGATACCGAGTATACGGCTACCGCATTGCAAAATTGTGATCTCACCGTTTCCGTGAGCACCAAACTTAATCGTAGTCATTTCATTACGGGAAGAGAGTCGCTCATATTACCAACGCTTGGACGATCAGAACAAGACCTCAAAAATGGTAAGGCAAGATTCGTAAGCGTAGAGAATAGTATGGGTAAGGTACACAGTTCGGAGGGAAAACTGGAGCCTGTGTCTGATCAACTCATGAGCGAACCCGAGATTATTGCCAATATTGCATTTGCCACATTAGGTGATCGATATGATATTCCGTGGAAGGATCTAGGCAAGGATTATGACTTGATCAGAAGCCATATCGAGAAGGTTATTGATGGATTCAAGGGCTACAATGATAGGGTAGTGGATGGTGGTTTTTACCTCCCTAATAATGCTCGTGAAGGAGACTTCTCATCATTGCCTGATGGTAAAGCACAATTCAGCACATGTCGTATGGCGGAGCAGCGACTTGGAGAAGGAGAATATATGCTGATGACTATACGATCCCACGATCAATTCAATACTACGATCTATGGATTAGATGATCGATATCGTGGGGTTTATAATGAGCGGAGAGTTCTATTTATGAATCCTGACGATATGCAACAGTTAGGATTGAAAACCAAAGATCTGGTCAATCTTACCAGTCATTATGATGGTATAGGTCGAAGAGCAGACCAATTTCATGTAGTGCCTTATGGTATTCCTAAAGGTAATTTGGCATGTTACTTTCCTGAGGGAAATAGTCTTGTGCCGATTACTCATTTTGCAAGAGAGAGTCAGACGCCTGCGTCTAAGTCGGTGGTAGTGAAGGTAGAGATAAGCTAAAAAAACGTACAAGCCTAGATTTCTAAACACCCAAAAGAGCAATCAGACTTATACGCCATAAAAAGACTTTAGATTAGTGTTTGATACACAGTTTTGTTGTTTTCATTTGGTCTTCATATAGAGCCTGTATCAAGTACATGCCTTTTCCTTCAATATTTATAAGCTGGTTTTGAGTTGTAGGAAGAGTTTCGATTACTTGGCCTAGTGCATTAAGTAATACGATACTTTTAGGTGTTTTTCCAGCGATATTGATCGTCAGTTGGCCACGGCTAGGATTTGGAAATACATTTAGATTATCCTCTGATAAATCATTTTTGTTCATAATAGCTGCGACTTCAGAATATTCAAATCTTCCGTCAAGGTCAATTTGTTTAAGTCTGTAATAGATCATTCCGCTTGATAAGTCTTGATCTATGTATATATAGTCTGATGTTTCGGAGTAATTTCCCGCTCCTTCAATGTAGGCGATTGACTTCCATGATATATTATCCAATGATCTTTCGATGCTAAATCCGTCATTGTTGACTTCACTTGACGTTTTCCAGACCAAATTGACTTCATCTTCTTTAAGGATTGCTGTGAAATCGATTAGCTCTACAGGAAGTACTCCACCATTTTGATTTACAGCCTCCCAACCGAAAACCTCTATATCTAGGCTTGGTATTGCAAACACGACCTCCCAAGTAAAGGTATCTTGTACGGAGCAAATGTCTCCATTAACCGTAGTCACTACAAGATCTACGACTATAGAATCAGCAGTAGATAATCCGTTAGATGGGAGATCAAGTATGAAAGACTCATTTGTATTTGGGCTTATCACGGTTGGGTCGTCAGTAGTAGAGACTTGCCATGCATAGCTATGACCGTTATTTGGAGGAAAATTGAAAAACGCTGTATTACCAAATTGAAGATGGTTTTCAGAATAAGAGGGTAATGTGATATTTACAAACTCACATCCGCCAGCTTGAGCTTTAGCCAATGTTGGTAAACTAAGTACTGCGATAACAAATAGTAAAATTCTCATGTGTAAAGGTTAAAATAATGTTGAAATCAGCTTCGTTGCCTTGTATATGCAAGATGAGAGGTATTTATGACCTGAGCATCACGAATAGCCCTGAGTATTGAGATTCACGTCTATGCGTGAAAGCAATAAATGAGATATAATTCGGGGAAAAGGAGGAGTAATTCTCTGCGGAAAAGAGCTTAGCTGGAGATTTTGATCAATTCCATGATCAGAGATATTTTCATATATCTAGACTCCTTTATAGAGAAATACTTGTACATCCGTCTCAAAGAAGAGCCGATACCGTCCACTGACATAAAGGCTTTTTGAGCTATTTCTTTATTGGAAATCACAGGATCTTCTAATAGAATATTCATAACAGTCCAATCTGTTTCATTGATGCTACGACCTGCTACTTGCTCGATTTTAGTTTTATCGAGTTCTATCATACCAGACTTCAGATTAGTTGGTTTATTATACTGCTTTTTGAGTTCTTCTAGTTGTGACAATAGTTTGCTTTGTTCTTCTTTATGATTTCTGATCCTTGACTTTGCTAAGTATAAGATTAATGCAATAGAAAGAAGACTAATGATAATCATCAAAAAACTTCGACGGGTTTGCTTTAATTTAAGTTCATTTTGCGATGCTATATGCACCAGTTCCTGTTGATGTAAGCGCTCATTGTATTCGTTTAAAATGGTTTCTTTGACAATAGCCGTTTCGTCTTCTTCCATGATCAAGCTATCATTGTACATTTTAAACTGCTCATGCATCTCTAGTGCTTTACTTGATTGACCATAGATCTTATAGCACTTGTAGAGTAACTCATATAGATCAGTTTTTACAGAATGATCATTGATAGATTTGCAAGAGGGTAATATTTCTTCGCCTATTTTTAGTGCAGCAACAGGATCGTTTTTCAAAAGTATAGATGCGATAAGCGTTTTGGCTGTGATGACATTAGTCGGGTTTCCTAGATCTTGATTGATGTGTAAGGCATCATAGGCATTTGCGATAGCCTCCTGTTCTAAACCAATGGACTGGTAAGCTTTGGCAAACATAAAATGACAATCTGCCAGCGAAAGCATATTTTTTTGCTGAACGAATATAGGTTTTGCTTTTTTGAAATAGGTGATGGCTTCATGGGGCTGATCTAGACGTAATTTTGTACTACCTAGATTGAGCCAAATCATACCATCGTCTTCGTAGTTTTCAAAATTTTCATACAATGCAAGGGCTTCTTCAAAGTACTCAAGGGCCTTTTTATGACTATTGATTTCGTAATAGATTAATCCAATATTATTGATAATATCCGCCTGTATGCCTTTTTGGTCTGTTTCTTTGAAGTAGGGAAGACTTAGGTTATAATATCGAATGGCTTCTACGTATTGCTCTTTGTAGTAGTAGATACTGCCGATATTGTTATACTTTTTTGCAAGGATTTCTTGATTATTGGTGTTTAGTGCTTGTTCAACTACCTTTTGCATTTCTACTAAGGCAAGATCGTATTCTCCTTTTACACAATGAGCTAATGCTTTATTATCTAATGCTTTGATTACTTCTACTGAGTTTTTAGCTTTTTTGGCACGTATAAAATGTATATCAGATACCGCTATGACGGAGTCTGGATATGAAAATGTATTTTCAATTTGATAGCTATTGATGGTATCGAAGAATATGGAATCATGGCCTTCAAAGCTAGAGAAATAGAGAGCTGATTTTGATTCTGATTTTTGGCCAAAGCCATAGTTGATAAATAGAACTATCCATACTAAAGTAGAGACTCCACGAAGGAGTCTTAACCGTGTATGACTTAATGCTATCTTAATAGAGCTCTTATGCATTCAAGATGAAAGATAAAGCGGTTAGCCGTATTTAGTACTAGTATCGGTAAGCAAAAAGAAAACAAAGATTTTAATATTGACTACATCGCCTTCAATTTCTTTTTCAGAGCTAGCATCTCATCCCTTAGTTGTGCAGCAGTGATAAAGTCTAACTCTTTGGCTGCCTTCTTCATTTTAGCTTCTGTCGCGGCCACCATTTTCTCAAGTTGATCACGATTCATATAGGCGACTACAGGGTCTGCGGCGAGGTCTAACTCTTCAGGCTCTATATAGGCACGAGATTTTTTACCACGGATATCGAGTATAGACTTCTGAGCCATGATTTCATCTTTTGTCTTGTTGATCGTAGTAGGGGTGATGCCATGTTCTTCATTGTGAGCGATCTGTATAGCTCTACGCCTATTAGTCTCATCCATAGTCATCTGCATGCTATCCGTGACTTTGTCTGCATAAAAGATCACGAGCCCATTGGAGTTACGAGCTGCTCTACCTGCGGTCTGAGTTAGTGATCGAGCATTACGTAAAAAACCTTCTTTGTCAGCATCCAATATAGCAACCAATGATACTTCTGGTAAGTCAAGTCCTTCTCTCAGTAAGTTGACTCCTACCAATACATCAAATACTCCTAGCCGAAGATCACGTACAATCTCTACCCGATCCATAGTGTCAACTTCCGAGTGTATGTATCGTACTTTGATATTAAGTTTGACTAGATATTTCGTCAATTCCTCTGCCATACGTTTTGTAAGAGTAGTGACCAATATACGTTCGTCGATATCTATTCTTTGTTGTATTTCATCTAACAGATCATCGATCTGATTGATGGATGGTCGTACTTCTATAGGAGGATCAAGTAGTCCTGTAGGTCGTACTATTTGCTCGACTACGAGGCCCTCTGTCTCTTCAAGTTCATAATCACCTGGCGTAGCGCTTACATAGATCATTTGATTGACTATGCTCTGAAATTCATCAAAATTGAGCGGTCTATTATCAAAAGCAGAAGGTAGTCGAAAGCCATTATTAACCAAGCTAATTTTACGAGCACGGTCACCACCCCACATTCCTCTTACTTGAGGAAGTGTCACATGGCTTTCATCTATAACCATGAGATAATCATCAGGGAAGTAGTCAAGTAGACAGAACGGTCGAGTACCGGGTTTTCTCCCATCGAAAAAACGAGAATAATTTTCAATACCATTACAGTATCCTAGCTCTCTCATCATCTCCAGATCAAAGGTGACACGTTCTTTGATACGTTTGGCTTCAATATATCTAGCCTCGGCTTCAAAGAATTTTTCGTGCTCATGAAGCTCGTCTTCTATAGCATAGACGATTTCTTTGAGTTTATCTTTTGGTGCTACATACAGATTGGCTGGGAAAATAGCGGCATGCTCTAGCGATGTGATTCGCTTACCAGATTCGATTTCTAGTTGATCTATTTGCTCTATTTCATCACCAAAGAAGGTGATCCGATATCCGAAATCTGCATAGGGCAAATTAA
>JAHDGW010000115.1 GCA_020631635.1 Saprospiraceae bacterium | reverse complement strand
CATTGATCAAAGATGGTGTACTTTAGCCATGTACGTCCAACTGGCAGGTTAGAAATCGTATAATTTTGAGTCAGATTTAAAGTTGTACTCGGGCTAACATTATCAGTAATAAATACTGCATTTGCTGGTGGAGCACCAGTAGCTGAGTCTGCCAACTTGTACATGACGGTGTATGTCAATGTACTTAAATCACTTTGAGCAGTGCCACAATCAAATACCGCGATAGGGGCTGGTGCTTCGTAACTTGTATTACATGTATACGGATCCGCTGAAATAATTTCTCCAGTTGTATTTGTATTATTAGAATCCAGAGTCATGTCAGCAATAGCTGTAACTACAGGACCTTCAGTATCGGCAATCTTTATGATCTGGGTATTAGTAGTAGACGTAGCTTGGCACCAATCTAAGGCTACCCAATTACGTAGTACTTTTTTAGATTGACCACAAATATCGATTTCCGTATCATTGTAAGTCACATTGATCTCACAAAGACCATCATTTGGCCAAATCGCATTTCCATCAATGGTAGGTACGCCTGTTACAGATGGATCAGTGCTTGTACTTACTCTACATTCCTCAGAGTAGTTTTCTGGCCATACAATATCATTAAGTACTGCTCTCTCAAAAAAGATACGTTTAGTACAAATATTAGATAGATTACCACTATTATCAGATGCTTGACATGTGATTACCCGTACCGCAGATATATTTGAAGCATATACAGTGGCATCAAAAGGGTCATCTTGATTTGACCCATCACAGTCAATATTGAAAGTTTCATCTTCTAAAATACTGAATGTAATATTATCACAATTATCAGCTTGTCCTGCTGCTACTTGACCTGCGAAGAATCCTTGAGATCTAAAACTTATATTGTTACCTGTAACTCCCCAAATCTGGAAAGGACCACCTGGTCTTGAAACACAAAGCTCCCATGTTCCATTAAAATTATCATCTAGCATCTGAGTACCCGAAGCATAACTAAAGGTTAAACCCGATGAAGGGATGGAAGTAATGGAATTATCATTAAATCTTACATTTCCTGCGGGATCTGTAACAGTTATAGTATATGGACTAGCAGATGGTACAGTTTGTAAATCAATATTGAATGTAGCAGAAATTGCCATATCAAATTGATCTAAACCACTTACATCAATCGACAAACATGCAGTTTCACCAGCGTTGACACTTTGTGATGAACCTCCAGTAAGTACAAATGGTTCGTTGGTACCATCAACTTCTATCATCTCTCCATCATAGATGAAAGATGATGAATTACTTGCCGCCTGTGTCATACTAGCTACTGAATAGTCAACTACCTCATTACATCCTACTGTAATATCAGAAGGGCAGGAGATAACTGGAGCTAATTTATCCTCAACGGATACTGTTCCCCAACAAGAGTTAGCACCGTTGGAGGATGTCAGATCATAGACACGTACTTTAAAGCTCATATCAATGTCACTGGCATCAAGTGAAGGATGGACTCCTGCTGTGCTAGTTTCTTTGTAAATGCTTCCATCAGCGTTTTCAATAACTACACGATAGTTAGTGTTATCGCAAGTACCCATCCCCTCAAGCACAACATCTGGAGTGACTACTGCGCTGCAGCTACCATCCAGAGAAACTTGAACGTTGTTGTTACATCCTAATGGGCACTGGGCATGCACATTTAAGGAAAGCACCGCAAATAATACGGTGAGGACTCCAATACTTGCACAGTTGCGCAAAGTAGAATCCAGTAGTTTAGTAAAATTCTCCATTTTCATGAGATTTAATAATTTTTTGGTAATCCAAATTTTTGTTTACAAATTCAGTGTCCAGAAAATGGGGGGAGAATATAAATGTTATAAAAACTAACAATCGACTCGGGAGGGGGAAAGTCTCAGGTTAGAATGAATAGTGCAATTATCAGACCAATTGATATTCAAGTGCAAATTTGATGAGGTTGACGGTGTTTCTTACACCGAGCTTTCTCATTATATTTTTACGATGAACACCGACTGTTTGGTCGCTTATGTATAGCTCTGACGCTATTTCTTTATTATTTTTAGCTTCAGTGATGAGTTGCAATATTTCTTGCTCTCTTCTCGTAAGCTTTTGTTTAATGATAAATCCATCCTCATAATTGGAGGATGTTTTATTAGTACCATTTATGTTGCGGTTACGGTTATTCGCTGGAGTAATCCTTAGACCTTTAGCTAAGAATGTATGTCCATCAAACATTTCAGTAAATCCTTTTTGTAATTCTTCTATGCTATTATTTTTAGATACATAACCATCTGCGCCTGCCTGAAAAGCACCTTTCACAAGCTTGATGTCGGTATAAGATGATAAGACACAAATGCGTAAATTAGGAAACTCAGCCCTTATAACAGGTATAAGATCTAAACCATCTTCGTCAGGTAGATTTAAATCTAGTATAACAAGATCGATATCAAAATCTTTTATGTTAGCCAATATAGATTCCGAAGATCTCTGTACTTTCTCAATCTTCAGATTGAAACTGTCTTGGCTCTGGAGTAACGAAGCTAGTCCTTCAGTAAACATGACTTGGGGATCAGCTATTAGTACTTTTTTATAGTGCATATCTCTTCTCATAGTTAGTTGCAAAAACCACATCAGAGTGATCTCGACAATCCTATAAGGGCAAAGAGGGTGCCAAAGGAATAGATTTAGAGAGTGGTGAAATGTATAATTTTAATCATAATATGAAACTGCTTCATTTACAACAATTTCTTTTTGATCAGTGTAAGAATAAAAAAATCCAGGAAGGATGCTGGCTGCACCTATTTCTCCTACTTTATTGATAGCAATGAGCCCAACTTGATCTTTTTTAATTTTATAACTAGCTATAATTCTTTGTATAGCCTCTACACATGCGTCCTGAGGCGATTTTCCATTTCTCATCAATTCAACCACGAGAAATGTACTTAAATTTTTGAGTACAATCTCACCTAAGCCAGTTGCGGTAGATGCACCTATCCGATTATCTACATATAGGCCAGCACCAATAATAGGGCTATCTCCTACTCTACCTGCGCTTTTAAAAGCCATACCACTTGTACTACATCCACCAGCTATATTGCCTTCTTTGTTGCGACATAGCATGCCTATGGTATCATGATTTTCAATATTTGCTTCTGTTTTATACTTGGCACCTTTTCGTTTCCATTCTTGGTATTGCATACGTGATTCTGGTGATAGCAAGTCCGTAAGTTGCATACCATGCGCCAAGGCAAACTTTTGAGCTCCTGCTCCAGATAATATCACATGTGGAGAATAATCCTTAACCAATCTAGCCGCCTCGATGGGATTTTTTATATCCTGAATATAGGTAACACTTCCACATTCCCCATTTTCATCCATGATGCAGGCATCAAGTGTCACAGTACCATCCTCGTCTGGTCTACCGCCATATCCGACGGATTGATCCTTAGGATCGTTTTCTACATGGCTTATTGCTTTAACTAATGAATCGCTTAGAGTCATGCCTTCATTCATGCTATCCAAAGCAATTTTGTTGGCTACTCCATGGTTCCATGTAGTCAGTACTTGTGGACCACTTACACTCAAGTCTTTAGACCTATTTAGACTACAAGAAGATGCGGCTAAAGGAGATAAAACACTTAACCCGAAAAGCTTAATAAGTGATCGTCTTTGAAATTTCATAAGCTCAGACTTAAAAAATAAAGTCTCCGCTAAATCCATTAAAAAAGAATGGGATGACTTAATTTATTCTCTTAATATTCCTTTACTATTCGAAGTATATTATGCGCCGAAGGAGTCTCCAAATGAAGCGTATAAAGACCCCTAGGCATATCTACAGGAATAGAGTACGAAGTGAAGTTATCACCTGGATCTAATACAAACTGCTTAGATGATATATACTCTCCCAGAGTACTGAAGAGCTTCATCACGACTAGTTCTTCCTGATCTGCATATATCTTGATGTGAAACTTCTCAGTCGTAGGATTGGGATAAGCAACTGCTTCTAGTTGGACCTGTATCAAATCCGGGCCATTAGGAATAGCTGAGTGTGGCATTGCTTCGAAGACATTGTCCTGCATGAGATCAATCTCAGTATTCCTCATGATAAGGTCATGAAGATTAGTATTTTTTATTTCTTGGATTTCTAGATCTGAGAAGTAATTACCGTTTTCGAAATAAAAGCGATCTCCTTCTCTGAGATTCTGAAACTGGCGCTCCATGATCTTCATAATTAATTCACCTAGAATTGCATTATTCATATGCCTTTCTGCCAACATACCTACCCATGGATCGATATTATTGACGTCGCCATATATGTTTTCTAGTATTTCAGCGGAAGCTTGGTCACCTGTAAGTGTAAGAAAATTATTGACCGGAGGCATACCGAAATCTAACCTTATCGTGTTGTAATCAGAAAGACCACGTTCTCTTCCTCTTTTGATATTAATGGCTGCTAAGTCTAACCCTCCATCACCATCATCAAATAGAAAGTTTCTTACGTCATCAATAACTTTGGTATCCATATTTTGCTGTACCTGTGTAGCCATCCCTTTTATATAAGGATCGATACCTCCAGCTACGTTGATTTCTTTGGGCTTGAAAAAGGCTTCTCTTAAAGTTATATTACCGGCAGGAATATCCGACCCGTCACCAGACATTCTGATTATTTCAGAATTAATAAGCGTATGACCTAATCTAAATGCCGCCGCTGAAAAAACATTCATGATAGAGGGATCCATATCTGGCTTATACCCTGTATATGAAGGTAATTGAACACCCATGGCTGGTAGCCATTCATTAAAAACAATTGATTGATAGTATGCAATCAGATGCTTTCTTGCCGTTTGGTATAGCAATTCATCATCTCCTAACCATTCAGAGTTTTGAGCAATGTAGACATCACATAGACGATTGTGCTCACGGACAAATAAAGTATGCATTGCTAAGAGCAAAGGGTTTTCATTTGCTCTAACATCACCTGCAACGAAAAGTCTAAGATTATCTCCCTCATCTTCCATGTGCGGAATCAAAACACTAATATTGGTATCACCAAATTCGCCACTAGGGGTATTCCATGGCAATAAATTACCCTGACTCGTTTTTAGCTTTCCAGTACCGTCATTCCGTCTTAACCAATCAGCACGTTCATCATCAGAACCGTAGACACTCGATAAATCTAAAAAGCTGGTCACTTCATTTGCATAAGCTCTTGGATTATTTTCAGATGTGCCCGACCCCGCTAAAGCTTGTGATCTAAACATAAAAATACTGGAAGACGGTGCAAAAACAGGATCATCTTCTGGAACTTCTATACTCAAAAATTCTGTGGAACTATTGGCTACTAAACTGATGTCGTGATCAACGAATTGTCCAAATACCCAAACAAAGTCGCTTAGGCTATACGGATCATTGATCAAAATATCTTGGGAGAACAACAAATTACTAATCTCTCTCTCATTCATTCGATCTGAACCTGATGGTTCACTAATATCATCAATATAACCGAGTGAAGTAAATTGATTTAGGGTTGATCCCGTTGATCCTAAACTCTGGATGTGGTTTTCAGACCCATCAATAGCTCTGTATTGTTGGCTAAATCCAAATTGAAATACTAGACTTAATATCAATGCAAAAGATACTTTATGCATTCTTGTTCAAATTTATGCTCATGTCCATTAAGATCGCCGAACTTTCGTCCGAGACGCTAAGATAGTTACTTAAAGGGTGTTAGCTATTATAAATATGACATAAGTTTTGAAAAAACATATATTACTAAATCTTAAATGTAATGTTTTGGTATCAAAGCTTTTATATCTTTCGGATACTGAACTTTTTAAACATTAAATAAAATAATAAAGTAGCATACGCCTAAATCAAAAAAATATCAATTAGCATTACTTCAAATTATATTCCAATTTTTTTTAATATGTCATACAACGTACACTACGAACCCCTATAACTCATTGAATATCTGCTATTTAAAACATATATGTTAATTATTTAATATATTTCACAATACTTAAATCGTCCTTAGATCGTTGTAATTCGATAATTGATGAAGTATCACTACAATTCATATTCACTATACCTTTTAATACTGCTTGGAGCTTTGCTTGATATGCCTAGCTCATTGGGGCAATCGACACCGCTTAGGTACGTCACTATACCCGTTGTTTCTGATACCATTCATCACTCAGATACGATACAGATAGTGCCTAGTTCTGTGATACTTACAAGTAAACATGGTTACCGTTATAACCATCATCTCGATCAGAATCTAAAACGAATAACTATCTGGGGCGATGAAGCTGTAGCTGAGCGAGATTCAATTATTCTCTCATATCGTAGTTTTTTCACTCCACTAGACAAAAGCTATACCTTCTTAGATAGTACTAATCTGATCAAAAAAGATAAAGCCATCTATATAGGGTATGAATATGATCTTTTTTCCGAAAACCAAAGTAATGATATCATAAGTGCCAGGGGCTTAGATTATGATGGGAGTTTCAGCCGTGGCTTTTCCTTGGGTAATAGCCAGAGTCTTTTACTAAATTCTAACTTTAACTTACAAATGCAAGGAGATCTTGGTGATGATATTACTGTAAGGGCAGCTATATCTGATGACAACATACCTATACAGCCAGAAGGAAATACTCAGGTATTACAAGAATTTGATAAGATTTTTATACAAGTAGAAAGAAGAGGTAGTCGTATCACAGCTGGAGATTTTGAAGAAATTAAAAACGATGCATATTTTCTGAAATATCTGAAAAAACTAAAAGGACTAAAGGCTGAACAACAAATTTCAATAAATGAGAAAAGTACGGTAAACCTTACAGGAAGTTTTGCTCAATCTCAGGGAAAATTTAGTAGACAGACCATGGCTACCGTTGAAGGTAATCAAGGGCCCTACAAATTGGTAGGAAACAATAACGAGCTTTTTCTTATCGTAAGATCTGGCACCGAAAAAATTTATTATGATGGTCGATTATTAAAAAGAGGTATCGATCAAGATTACACCATCAGTTATGATAGAGCGGAGGTAAGTTTTACTCCTAAAGTCCTCATTACCAAAGATAGTAGGATCGTTATCGAATTTGAATATCTGGATAGAAATTATCAACGTAGTAGTATTATTGCCAATGCGGATTACTCGTCTGGAGACTTTGATTTCAACCTTTCTTACTACTCGGAGGCGGATAGTAAAAACCTCCAACAGGACATACAATTAGATAGTAGTGATATAGCCGTTTTGAGCGAAGTCGGTGATGATACTTCCTTGGCCTTTAGAGCTGGAGACCGTCTATATGAAGGAGACTTTAGCGCTGATCTCATATTGTACGAACGCATAGATAGTCTAGGAGGGATATTTTCATATAGCAATAACCCTAACGCAGTATTGTATTCCGTGGCATTTTCTAATGTAGGAGCAGGTAATGGAAGCTATGAAATCGATACAGAAAACCTAACCAATGGAAGAGTCTATCGATATGTAGGATCTGGCGGAAGTTTTGATCCACTCACTCCCCTAGTTGCCCCTCAATCAAGACAAATGGTCAACCTAAGCGCTGTTTATAATCCTGATAGTACCTCCAGAGTCATACGTACTGAACTTATCATGAGCAATATTGATAACAATACGTTTTCTCAAATAGATCAAGATGATAATGTTGGCTTTGCGGGGCACCTGAGCTTTACAGATAGCTATAAAATACCTAAAACCAAACTATCCCTAAGCCCTACCCTAGAGTACGAACTTAGAGGAGGAAATTTTAAACCTATAAACCCCTACCGCTCACCAGAGTTTCAAAGAGATTGGAATAGAAATACCAAGCTAGACAGTGCTAAAATCAATCAACAACTAGTAACTAGCTCCTTGCGGTTACAGAATAAAACATTTAGCGCAGAGTATATTTTAAAGTCGTTTCGACAAAAATCACTGTTTGAAGGTACTAAACAAGTTGCCGGAATAACTTACAAAAAATCAGGATTTGACTTATTGGCGAAAATAGATCAAACTAATACAACTGGTAGCTCAGAGGAATCTAGTTTTTTACGGCCTACCGTGGCTATGACTGTACCTTTATCAAAATCTAATAAATGGCAGATTCGATTTGATTTATTATCAGAAAAGAACGAAGTGAAACTGCTGAATCAGCAAGAACTCTTAGCTACTAGTTTTTCATTTGACCAATATGACTGGAGTATCATCGCAGATATCAATAAAAATTTGGATATCACTGGAGGCTATCAATATCGTGTAGATAGAATTGCAGAAGGAACCGTGCTCAACGATGCTTTCTCTGCCCACAAATGGAATATCAACGCTACTTGGAATGTAAAAAAATGGAGCCAATTACAACTAGACATAAACTATCGTACACTAGAAGTACTCAAACCTGATCAAGTAAGCCAAACTGCCGGGTCTAATGCGGTAGGTAGGCTTGACTACAATATCAACTTGCTCCAAGGTGGCATAAGGTCCACGACTAGCTACCTTGTAGGTTCTGGGCAAGAACTAAAGAGAGAGTTTGAATTTGTACAAGTAGAGCGAGGTGAAGGGAATTATATCTGGGTAGATGCTGATCAAGATAATATACAAGACATTGCCGAATTTATAAGCGATACACAGAGTGATACCGCCAATTTTGTCATAGTCACCATATTCAATAATGAGTTTATAAGAACAAATTCTAACACCCTTACACAAAGCTTGAGAATAAACGCGGCGAAATTTACAGATGCTAAAAAATCAAGCTTTCAAAAATATCTTGGACGATTAAGCTGGGTATCAAATATAAAATTGAATCAAAAAACTCAAAAAACATCAGATGACACTGATATACAGTTTTTTAACTTCACTGTGCTAGATCCCAATATCGTAAGGTATGATGAGTCATGGAACAATAATCTATTCATCAACAGAGGCAAAAAGAACTGGGACCTGCAGCTGGGACATCGACAATTCACCAATAAATTTACTCAGATCACTGGTCTAGAAACTAAACAAATCAAAGAATACAACAGTAAACTGAGAGTTAGTCCTGTGAGGCGTATAGACTTTATTTTTGAGTGGAGATCTGCACAACAGAAAAATGAATCAGAACTATTTGAAGAACGGGAATATGATATCGAAACTAGATTTTGGAATCCTACCCTGAGTATAAGGCCAAATAATAATACACGGATCAATATCAACTACAGCCAAAGTGAAAAAGAGCACCTTCAAGAAACTAGTCTCCCATATTTCGATCAAAGCCTTGGACTAGAATTGAGTTACAGGTCTGCTAAAAGCTTTAGCTTACAAAGTATGCTAAGCTATACAGAAGTCAGCTATGATGGTGATCTATCAAGTCCAGTTTCATTTGAGTTACTATCGGGCCTCAGACCTGGTCAAAACTTTATCTGGACTTTAGACTATAAAAAGAGAATGATCACCAATGTAGATTTAATTTTACGATATGAAGGCCGAAAAACAGGCCAATCAAACATAATACATACGGCTAGAGCTCAAATAAAAGCAACTTTCTAAAACAAACTCATCATAAGTCGTGTAAACTTAGAGTGGATAAGAACCTTTTGACTAGAATCAAATTATCTTAGCAAAAAATAAATTGAAGTATATGAGATTGATTTACTTAAGCGCCATACTGCTATTTAGCCTATCAACGGTAGATGCTCAGCAATGGATGAATATTTCAGAAAACCAAATCACCCTCAAAAACAATCAGACCCGGGAGATCATTCCTGATCACTATGCTCTTATGAGCGTAGATATCCAGAGGCTTAAAAAAGACTTAAGCAAGGCTCCTATGGAATCATCTGCTCAACGCAGTCAAAACGAAATCACTATATCGATTCCTCTACCAGATGGAGAACTCTACTTTGTAAAAGCATATGAGTCACCCGTAATGCGGCC
>JAHDGW010000114.1 GCA_020631635.1 Saprospiraceae bacterium | reverse complement strand
GATCATTTCTCGCTACTACAAAATCGCCGTTGTCATTAAGTACATAGGTTTGGATATTTTCTTCATTACCAATGATTATAGAGGGCTTTCCTTCGTAGTCTTTTACTCCAAGAGTACTCACAGATCCAGTATAGAATGACTTATGAGTAACATCACCGGTGCTAGAGTCGTAGTTTAGTACGACCACATTATTCGCAAAATTATTGTTTCGAGTAATTATCTCGTCATTACCATCTTGATCGAGATCTGCAAGCAATGGAGCCTTATCGGCTTGAGACAATTCAATTTCTAATTTATAATCCAAATTATAATTCCCTCCATCCGTAAAAGAAAGCTCATAAATACCTTGTCCTGGATCACTATACTTGTAATATAAATATCGATCCCCTTGAGTTGTCTTTAGTTTTCGTAGCCAAGAAGTTGAGTTATCGGTTTCTGGTATAGATACATTGGTCGTGCTGAAATCAGCCCCCGTATTTTCAATAATATGAATCCTATTGACTTGATGAAGAAGTACATCTCGATCGCCATCTGTATCATAATCAACAAAATCTACCAAACCATATTTGTAATCATTAATCAAAGGATATCTCCATATACGTTCTAGCTCTGGATACGTAAATATTCCATGACTAATCATAACCTCATCTTTACCGTCACCGTTGAAGTCTTGAAAATGGAGGTTATGTGCATTACTCGATCCAAAATTGAGTTGCGGCTCATAAATATAATTATCACCATCTCTCAGATATACATGATAGTCAGGGTTTCCATATCCATAAACATGGAGATCTAAATGTCCATCATTATTACGGTCATATAATACCACTTGATCCACATCAGTAATCATATTACTGATCTTTTCATAACTAATATTTCCAGTATCGGAGTATTGGAGAACAAAGAGTTCATCATCGGCTAATACTACAAAATCATTTTCTCCAGTTGCCCAAGTCTGATCTTCGTTAGTCAGGTCTATATTATTTACATCTACTCTACTAAATTGAGCATGCAGAGAAAAGCCGTATAGTATGAGTGCAATTGCAGAGATAGATTGTTTCATAAGTATGACCATTGGTATCCATAAAATAATACAGAAATTACAATCTAAGTATAATTATCAAAATGCTCCCATATCATACCTTAAAACATTTAAAATTTCGACCAAAACAGCCAAACTATCTAGAGTTACACGAGTTATACCGTAGTAATATAAATCAGTAGTCGATAAAAGTATTTATTAACAATGACGTTTATAGGCATAGCCTTATTTTTACCTTTGCGTTTTTAAAAATTAAATCTTAAAATAATCCCAAATGGATAATCATTCACATACAGGTATGGGCGACATCAGCAAATGCCCTGTCATGAATCCTAAAATTAGACATACTGCCGCAGGAGCATTGTCTAATTCTGATTGGTGGCCAAATAATCTTAATCTCAAAATGTTACATCAAAACCCTACGGTGTCCAATCCCATGGATGAGGATTTTGATTACGCTGAAGCATTCAAAAGCTTGGATCTTGATGCCGTGAAAAAAGATCTAAATGATCTCATGACTGATTCACAAGATTGGTGGCCTGCTGATTATGGTCATTATGGACAATTTTTTATACGTATGGCCTGGCACAGCGCAGGGACATACCGTATAGCAGATGGTAGAGGTGGTGCATGTTCAGGTACTTTAAGATTTGCTCCATTAAATAGCTGGCCAGATAATGGAAACTTAGACAAAGCCAGAAGACTTCTTTGGCCAATCAAGCAGAAGTACGGACGTAGCTTATCTTGGGCTGATCTTATGATACTTACTGGTAATGTAGCTTTGGAATCGATGGGATTTGAAACTTTTGGTTATGCAGGAGGTCGCGAAGATGTTTGGGAACCAGAAGGTGATATCTATTGGGGACCAGAAACAGAATGGCTAGGCGATGAAAGATATAAAGGAGACCGTGAACTAGAAAATCCTCTTGGTGCCGTGCAAATGGGACTTATCTACGTAAATCCTGAGGGACCTAATGGAAACCCTGACCCCATGGCCTCAGCAAGGGATATAAGAGAAACCTTTGCCCGTATGGCTATGAATGATGAAGAGACTGTTGCCCTAGTGGCAGGCGGTCATACCTTTGGTAAAGCCCATGGAGCTGGAGATCCCGCGCATGTAGGACCAGAGCCAGAAGGTGCAAGTATAGAGGAGCAGGCCTTAGGTTGGAAAAATAGTTTCGGTACAGGAAAAGGTGGTGACACCATCACTAGTGGTATTGAAGGAGCTTGGACTGCAACGCCTATTGCTTGGGATAACAGTTATTTCGATACGCTATTTGGCCACGAATGGGAATTAACGCAAAGCCCCGCTGGAGCTCAACAATGGAGACCTAAAAATGGAGAAGCATCGGATACCGTACCAGATGCTCATGATCCATCAAAGACCCATGCACCCATGATGACCACCGCAGATATGGCGCTAAGGACTGATCCTAAATACCTCGAAATTTCAAAACGATTTCATGAAAATCCAGCCGTATTTGCCGACGCTTTTGCAAAGGCATGGTATAAATTAACACATAGAGATATGGGACCATTATCTAGATACCTAGGTAAAGAAGTACCATCAGAAGTATTAATCTGGCAGGATCCTGTGCCGGCAGTTGATCATACTATCATCAATGATAATGATATTGCGGCTCTGAAAAAAACAATACTAGATTCTGGATTAACAACGGCAGAGCTAGTGTCTACAGCTTGGGCTTCGGCATCTACCTACCGAGGATCAGATAAGCGTGGAGGTGCTAATGGAGCACGTATCCGACTTACACCTCAGAGATATTGGGCAGCTAATCAACCAACACAACTTGATAAGGTAATCAGTACTCTTGAGGGAATACAATCCAATTTCAATACTGGAGATCGTAAAGTATCTATCGCGGACTTAATTGTACTTGGTGGATGTGCGGCTATTGAGCAAGCAGCAGGTAATGGCGTAACGGTTCCTTTTACCCCAGGTCGTACTGATGCTACTCAAGAGATGACTGATGTAGAGTCTTTCGCCGTATTAGAACCTAAGGCAGATGGTTTCAGAAACTATATGCAAAAAGGTGCTGATAGACCCGCAGAAGAATTATTGCTCGATAAAGCACAATTGTTGACACTTTCGGCACCAGAAATGACTGTTTTGATAGGTGGTCTACGTATGCTTGGTAATAACCACAGTGGTACAAAACATGGTGTATTCACTGATAGAGAGGGTACTTTATGTAATGATTTCTTTACAAATATCCTTGATATGAGTACTGAATGGACTCGTGCTGGTGATATCAATGGAGTCTATGAGGGTAAAGATAGAGCGACCGGAGCTAATAAATGGACAGCTACTAGAGTAGATCTAGTATTTGGATCCAACTCGCAATTAAGAGCAATTGCAGAAGCTTATGGTAGCAATGACGCTAATGACAAGTTTATCAAGGACTTTGTTGCCGCATGGAATAAAGTAATGAATCTAGATCGTTTTGACGTATAGTCAATCGGTATAATCAGATAAGATAAGGGAGTTTGTACTAGATACAAACTCCTTTTTTTTGTATACCATTAATTTGTCAGACGAAACGACAAACGACAGAGAGCCTCTATTCATCATTAAATATTGTTGTAAATTCGAAATACAAGATGTTATTCATCCTAAACTAATAATGAACATCCATTTGAGAATAAACCTAAGACATAAAGTCTTTTTCATATTGCTTACTTTATGTAGCCTTAGTCAAGACTGCATCGCTCAGGTATGCTTTGAGGATATAGCAGATGACTATGGTCTTTCTGTCTCTTACTTTGGAGGATTGAGCGGTGGGCTAAGTTTTGTTGACTTTGATCAAGACGGTTGGGATGATCTCACCATTGCAGGACAAAGTAATGTCAATATCCAATTTTATCGAAACCTAAATGGGCAAGGTTTTGAAGAAGTCATTTTACCCATATTCGTTCAAGAAGAAACCAAGCAAGTCATCTGGGTGGATATAGATAATGACCAAGACTTAGACTTCTACGCCACCACATATGATGGTGTCAACAGATTATATGAAAATACTGGTTATCCCAATTTCAACGAAATTACTCTACAATCAGGATTACCGATTGAGCTTAATAGATCTCACGGTGCGGTTTGGGCAGATTTCAATCGAGATGGGTTTCTAGACTTATATCATTCTGATCGCAAACTCCCTATTTCCTTACCTGAAAACAGAAATCGATTATGGTTGAATAACAGAGATAATACTTTTACCGAGTTTTCGCAGTATAGCATGACAGAAGATGCAGGTAAACTTCCCTTTTGTGCAGGTATACTAGATTATGATAAAGATGGATGGCCAGATATTTATGTTGCCAATGATCGAGCCGGTGGCAATGCCATGTTTAAAAACAATACCGACTCGACATTTACAGAGATAAGCCAATCATTAGGTACATATTTCGATATGGATGCGATGACTGTTACATTAGGGGATATCAACAATGATGGCTATCAAGACTTTTACTTGACTAATATTCCTGAAGGAGGCAATAAGCTACTCATCAATAATTGTGATACCAATGGCACATTATTTTGTGAAGAAGCAGAAGAAAGAGGTTTGAAATTTGAAAATATGAGCTGGGGAGCCAATTTTGTAGATATCGATCTCGATTCAGATTTAGATATTTATATTACTGGTTCGACCGCAACATCGGCCAATCGAAGGTTATACGTAAATGATGGACTCGGATATTTTAGCCCATCCGAAATCTGTATGTCCGGTGATTCACTTCGGAGTAATGCGACGGCTATAGGAGATATCAATAATGATGGAAAGTACGAGATAGCCGTATTCAATAATTTTGGTGATAATATTCAATTGTGGGAGGAGAAAAATGTAGTAAGCTATAATTCTATTGCCATAAAGTTAAGAGGTATTAAGAGTAACTACCAAGGGACTGGGTCGGAGATAAAAGTATGTACTAATGGTAAATGCCAATATCAGTATACCACTACCGGTAATGGATTTCTTGCTCAAAATTCAGAACAGTATATCTTTGGAAGCTCTGAAAGCACGACGATAGATTCAGTTATTGTTACATGGCCTACAGGCCATATAGATGTGCTCCATGACCTGAGTACTGGAGCTAAGATAATAATTACTGAAGGCGAATCAACAAACGGCATCATTCTCATTGATGAGCAAATAAAACACCTCTACCCTACGGAGACCTTTTTTACCGAATCTGCGATAGAGTTAGGTATAGATCACGTACATGCACATCAAAATTTTCTTGGCGGTGGCGTAGCAATTTTCGATTATAATAATGATGGTCATCAAGACATTTATCTTACTGGTGGGACCGAGACTGATCGATTATATCATAATAATGGTGATGGAAGCTTTGAAGACATTACTATTAATGCAGGTATCTTCCTGACTAGCTTTTACTATACCAATGGGGTCATTACAGCAGATGTAGACAATGATGGGTATGAGGACATCTTTGTGTTGACTAAGGGAACTGATTTCGATGCATATGCCAAAAACCTATTATTTCATAATCAAGGTGATGGAACATTCGTAGAGAAGTGGCTAATCAATACACCACTCGACAATACAGATGCCATGGGTGCTAGCTTTATTGACTACAATCAGGATGGATTTCTAGATATCTATGTAATCAGCTATGTAGAATCCAGCGCTTTTTTGACTGACGATAATGGTGTGATTATAGGCTACGATCACGACTGTTTTGAAAATCGATTGTATCGAAATAATGGTAGTATTTTAGATTTTACAGATGTCACGAATTCAATAATTATTTCTGATGAGGGTTGTTCATTAGCTGTGATGTCAAGTGATATTGATCAAGATGGGTTGTCAGAGCTTCTTACAGCCAATGATTTTGGTGAGTTTATCTCTCCTAATACTTTATATCAATTCGATAGCTTAAGTCAACGTTGGAATGAAATTAGTCATGAGGTCAACTTTGATTTTGAAATATATGGTATGGGGATCACTAGTACAGATTATAGACATGATCTTGATTTCGATTATTACATCACTAATATTGGTTCAAATATATTTTTAGAAAATAACGACGGTAACTTTTCAGATCAAGCTCAATTACTAGGTATAGATGATCAATGGATCATTGAAGATAGTATCACTTCTGTAAGTTGGGGGGCTAACTTTTTCGATTATAACAATGACGGCTACGATGACTTATATATTGCCAATGGTTATGTGCCTACACCGAGTTTCTTAAGTTCGAATATTTTAAATCAGGATCGATTTTATTCTCAAAATGAAGATTTTTCCTTTAATGAGATTTTAACTGAACAATCAGGATTAGATAATGAGTATGTGAGTCGTGGTTCCGCTACGGGAGATCTAGATAATGACGGTGACCTGGATCTAATCAGCGCCGTGTTATTAGCACCATTCAATGCGACAGATCGTAAAACAAAGGTATTTCTCAATAATCAGGATGCTGATCGTAACTATTGTGACATCAAGCTAGAAGGTATATTATCAAATAAATCTGCGATCGGTGCCAATGTCAAACTATACGCAAATGACAGGACTTTGATGAAAGAGGTACTTGCGGGAAACAGCCATTGTAGCCAGAGCTCAAAAGTACTGCACTTTGGTCTAGATACAATAAACCGTATCGACAGTATTATTATTGATTGGCCATATCCAAACTCGATACAGTTGGATACGAATATATTGATCAATACTATAAATTACATCAAAGAAGATACGACGCTATTAGGAATGCCCATAGATACTACAGATCAAATGGACACCACTGTAAGTACTCTTAATATCGCTACAGAATCAAACATCATACTCTACCCTAACCCTACTCATCTTAATAGTCTTACGATTTCCGTTGTTGGAGCTTTGCATTCAGAAGAAATCGATGTTGACATATTGGATATACACGGATACAAAGTCTTAACTAAGAGACTAGAGAAGCCTTACTCAAATAACATTATAGACATAGAAGATCTTACTCCTGGAGTCTATATACTACGGGCCAAAGGGACCGCCAATCTAAGCTTAAAGTTTATCAAACTCTAACTAACGAAATAGCTTAAACCCCTTTTGAGATTGACTTCCTTTGATAAAATATACGCCAGAAGAAAGATTTCTTATATCCACTTTCGTTTCTCCACTATCAATATTTGCTTCATACACTAATTGGCCCATTATTGAATAAAACAACAACTCTTGCTTCTGATCGGAAAATACGGTAATGGCATCATCAAAAACTTCAATAATCTCTAATCCATCACTAATACTTAATTCTTGATCTACTGTGGCGGATAACATACAAAACTCTTCATTAGGTTCTAGTTCTAGAAATTCTCCAGGATTGAGCTCTTTATCAGCAAAACCTAAAAATGTAGCAGGATAATACTCGATCTGAAAGGTGAAATTTGTGCTTATATTAGGAACAGTTCCCTGTGGAGCTCTTACACCATTTATGATCGGTGTTATATACTCCCAAGCGATTTGCCCTGATGGATTTATCTGAAAAGATCGCCCCTGTCTAGCTGCACAAATTAAAACATTATCATTCGGTAATATTTGAATACTAGATGCAGCAGTTGAAAATCCCTTAATCGTATCAGGATGTGAAAATGTATCTGAAAAAGTATGAGGAAAATATCGATGATTCAATTCGTCAAAAACATATATAGAATCATGCATATCCCATACTGGGCTAAGCGTATGTCCTAAAGATAAGTCCTGAGCTACAAAATTATTATAGAGTAGTATATTGCCGTAGTAATGACTATTACCATCGACAAATTCATTTACCCATTGTACATCATGTTGAAAAAATAGCTGCCTATCAAGGCTATCTCCTGACATATATGCCTCGGGATTTCCCCATCTATAAAGTAAATCCCCGCCCTTATTGTATAGTCCTCCTGTAGAAGAAGACGCTTCTTCAGTGCTTGTACTATGATCTATGATCCATAATTCCTGAAAATTCCTTACCCCTAAGATAATCTGATCCAACTCTTCGTTATAATCAATACTATTAGAGTGTAGCCAATCAGATCTACCAAAAGAGTATTTTTGATAATTAATATCTATCCTATTATAGTTTTCGAAAACGGAACCATAATTCTCTTTGTCTGGATCAAACTCTTGTACCAAATGATCAAAACTATTCCACTCCCATACAATAGAATCTAACTGAGGGTCGACCTCTATTATCTTATCAGCCCAGATCTCTCTTTGTGGATAAGAAGACGTATCAAATCCCGCATTTAGTATATCTGTTAGACTATACTTATGCCACAATATCATTAAAACATTTCCATTCGGCATCGGGTGTATATCATGATGTTGGCGGACTACTGAGTCTGCCGCTATATATCTCCATAAAAGATCATTATTCCAATCCCTTAACTCTACCACTCCACCAGCTCCTCCCGCTCCAAAAGTATTATCATATAGAAATCCACTAGTCTTGGCTTTCAATAAATGTCCACTTTCTGTAAAATAGGCTGTCTTACCAGGTCCACTAAGCGTATCCTGCCACTCATTAACGATACGACCGCAATCATTTAATAAAAATACACTGGATTGATTTTCAGGATAGATCAGATAGTATCCTTCTTGATAAGAACTATTATCTATATCTATTACGCCAATAGTATTTTGAGAAAATAAGCTAGCGCAAAAATGTGCCAATATGTAAATGTATGTAACTCTCATAAATAAAAATGGGTCGTCAGAATATCTGACGACCCATAAAACTTTATAATGAAATAATAATTATTTCAAATTTGGCCATGATGAACCATCCGTTCTTGTAATAACAGAAGAACCACCTTCACCATAGTCATTAGTCCATGCAAACGTAAGCTCAGAACCATTGACAGAAACTTCAGCCTTTGAGAATACCTCTCCCCATTGAGAAGAACCTGCCCAACTTAAGTTGTTACAAGCATCTACAATGTTAAGACAACCGTCATCACCACTACATGGTAAAGAACCTTGCGCATCAGTACCGTAGCAAGAAGCATAAGCCCCTAAAGACATATCGAATAAGAATGATCCGTCAGCAGCACTATTGGTATAGAACCAGTACTCACCAGTTGCACCTGGTACAGCCTCAATTCTTAGTTGCCCTGACCATGTATTACCTGCACAATCATCCCAACCAATACCAGCACCTTGGCTAGTAGCTGTAGTTACGATATCATAAGTACCTGCAAGATTAGAAGTACATAGTAATGGCTTGATTACTCTAAAGATACCATCAAAACCAGCACCACCCTGAATAGAGTTACCCGTATTATCAGGACCAAAACGACTACCATCATTCAGTATCACGAAACCATCAAAGATAATATCATCACCTCCGTTTAGGTCATCAATAGTCTTACCCATCGCTGCTAATGCCTCGTTTAGTGTAAAACTTAGAGTAGCAGAAGGTAATCCTGAATTTGCATTAGTACCAAAACTAGATACAGTAGCTACTAAAGCTTGCTCAGAAATTTCACCTGTGATATTATTTCTGTGACGTACATACCATTCATTTGAAGCAACTTCTCCACCATTATTTTCAGAGTAATACTCTAAATCCATGCTAAAAGAAGAATTATCAGGATCAGTAAAGAAGAAAGTACCATTATCAGTACCAGTCAGTCTTGAAAAACCACCTTTACCGAGCTCATCAAAAGTCTCGAATGGTAATGGCTCGTCAGCACAACCTACCACGAAAAGTGCCATGGCTGCAACGTAAAATATATTTTTTATCATTTTCATTTTAATCTATCTGTTTGTTATTTAAGTACTCCAGCTGGATTAGTATCCCAGAAAGCTTGACTTCCAAGATCTCTCTGATCACCTGAGTTTTGATTTAGATTGATATAATCTGAAGGATAATACCATAAAGTAGGGAATGTCCCTGGATTAACTTCCAATGTTGGTTGTAGGTTACTTGGGAAAGTAGTTCTTCTATAACCATTGTAAGCTTCTAG
>JAHDGW010000113.1 GCA_020631635.1 Saprospiraceae bacterium | reverse complement strand
ATTATTTACCTCCTCGTCTTGACGATCTGCTTGATCTGGAAGATCCTGATGGTCTCGAAGATGATCTATTGCTAGATCTGAATGAGCTACTATTGTTTCTCCTAGATGATGACCTTGCGGACGATCTATTATTTCTTCTAGATGATGATCCAGAGTTATAAGATCTATTAGATCGAGTACTATTATTAGATCTTGCGCTGGAGTTGCTTCTTGAGGTTCTACTAGATCTTATTGATCTGTTAGACCTGCTTGATCGAGTAGATTGAGCATTTGTTCTGCTGCTACCTGATCTTGTTACGCCAGTTCTTGAGTTTGTACCTCTTGAGTTAGTACCACGTACTGTTCTTTCTGATCTTGTAGAACCTACACTGGCTCTATCTGTTGTAGCTCGTGATGCTCTGGTTCCTAAGGCTACTCTACGGTCTCCTCTTGCAGAATTATTTCGGATAGAGTTTCTGTCACTTCGGTTAGGATTGACTACGTTACCAAAGTTTCGACTTCCGTAGTACGATCCGTTATTGCTTCCTACATTGTTTCCAGCTCTATTGTTGATAATAACGGTATTGTTATTCACAAATCCAGGACAACCAGCACCGTAAGCTCCTCCGGCCCATCCATTAGATGCATACGTAGTAGTATAGCCCCAGTATGGGTTACCCCAGTTACTCCATCCATTATTCCAACGATTCCATCTATTGTATCTATTGAAAGGTCTTACCCAGATTGGTCTTCCTATAGAGACTCCGAAGTACGGATTTCCAAAGCTTGCGAATGCAAAGCTGTTATTAAAGAAATATGGGTCATTCCAGCTATTTACAAAAAATGGGTCATAGTAACTACGGGATACAAACCTGTTGGCTCTAGAGAATCTTCTCATCCGAGTGGCATAGTTGTAATCAAACTCATCGTAGTAGGTATAGTAATCATCATCGAACTCACTATCATAACTGTCATAGTCATCATAGTCTTCGTCATAGTAATCATCCTGATCGTCATCATATGAGCTGTACTCATCGGCGTCATAGTAGTGATCATCATACTGAGCGGTTAGGCTAGTGCTTAAGAGCATCGCAAAGAATGCTAAACTTAGCAAGGTGAATTTTATTTTTTTCATATTGATATGTTTTATAGTCGCAATCAAAACAGAATCTTTATTATCCTCAAGTTATTAAAAATCAACCGGTTAATTGGTTAAGAAGAATTTAATTATGTCTTTTTGACTTGTTAATATTCTTAAGGTTTACTTTAAAACCTTTACCACTTAGACGTAATCTCTGAATTAATGGTTCTATTTTTACCGATCTTAGCGCATTTTTAACTAAAAATGAACTAGATTTTTCCTTAAACTACCTGATAAACAGATATTTGAGGTGATAATACGAGTATACTTGATTTATTTAGAAATGAGGTGTACTAAACGAAAAAGGACAAATAATGGCCAAAGCAATAACCACAAGAGAAGAAAATTATAGTCAGTGGTATAATGATATCGTAAAAAAAGCAGGATTGGCGGATCACTCTGCTGTACGTGGATGTATGGTTATCAAACCATTGGGATTTGCAATCTGGGAAAATATGAAGGCTCAGCTCGACGCTATGTTTAAAGATACGGGCCACGTCAATGCTTATTTTCCTCTTTTCATACCCAAGAGTTTTTTAAGTAAAGAGGCTGATCACGTAGAAGGTTTCGCAAAAGAATGTGCCGTTGTGACCCATCATAGGTTGATGAATAATCCAGATGGGAGTGGAGTAGTAGTAGACCCTTCTGCCAAACTTGAAGAAGAACTTATAGTAAGACCTACCAGTGAGACTATCATCTGGAATACTTACAAAGATTGGATTCAATCTTATAGAGATCTTCCTTTGTTGATCAATCAATGGGCAAATGTAGTACGGTGGGAAATGAGAACTCGTCCATTTTTACGTACGGCTGAGTTCTTATGGCAAGAGGGGCATACGGCTCATGCTACCAGAGAAGAGGCTATAGAAGAAGCAAAACTCATTCATGAAGTATATGCAAGATTTGCCGAAGACTACATGGCGATGCCCGTGATCAAAGGTGCAAAATCAGCCAACGAACGATTTGCAGGTGCGGAAGAGACATATACTATAGAAGCTCTTATGCAAGATGGTAAAGCACTACAAGCAGGGACTTCACATTTTCTAGGGCAAAATTTTGCTAAAGCATTTGATGTTAAGTTTTTAAATGAAAATAATCAAGAAGAGCATGTATGGGCTACCTCTTGGGGAGTATCTACTCGTCTGGTAGGTGGTCTGGTGATGAGTCACTCTGATGATGATGGACTAGTGATACCACCCCGTCTAGCACCAACGCAGGTTGTGATTGTACCCATACCAAAGCCTCTCCCAGAGATTATGGAAAAGGCTGAGGCAATAGCCGCGGCATTAAAAGCTAAGGGTGTTAGAGTCAAAATAGATAAGGATGCCAAGAAGAGACCAGGATTTAAATTTGCACAATATGAGCTCGAGGGAGTGCCGGTAAGATTAGGTCTCGGAAAACGAGATCTAGCTAATGGTACCATAGAAGTAGCAAGAAGAGATACTAAAGAGAAAGTCTCTATAGATATCGCAGGTGTAGATAGGTACGTGGAGCAATTGCTCCATGACATACAAAGCGGACTTCTCCAAAAGGCAAAAGACTATCGTACTGAGCATACCACAGAGGCTGATAATATGGATGACTTTAGAGGTACTTTAGACGAGAAAGGTGGTTTTATATCGGCTCATTGGGATGGTACCGCAGAGTCTGAGCTCAAAATCAAAGAGATGACTAAGGCTACCATACGATGTATACCTAATGACTTTAAAGAAGAAAAAGGCTCTTGTATATTAAGTGGAAAACCATCTAAAGGAAGAGTATTATTCGCTAAGGCGTATTAATTTAACATAAACTAGAAAAGAGTAACACATGTCATTCGAAATAGAAGGAAAAGTTCATAAAATATTTGATACCGAAAAGAAAACAGAAACGTTTCAAGCAAGAGAATTTGTCATAGAGACAGAAGGTCAGTATCCGCAATATGTAAAATTTCAACTTACCCAAGATCGTTGTCAGATCGTAGATGAAGTAAATACGGGCGATATGATTAAGGTATATTTTGACCTACGGGGTAGAGAGTGGAACGAGAAATATTTCACAAATCTCAATGCATGGAGAGTAGAAGCTGTGAGTGCAGAGGCTAAAGCGCCTGATGAAGGAAATTCTGATTTCCCATCTAAAGAATATCCAGCTGCGGAGTCTACAGAGTCATCGACCAATGCAGATTTTGATGATTTACCGTTCTAATTTTATAGCGGCAGTTATATTATTTATGCAGTGGTCCGTGCATGCGCAAGTGATTTCTGACTTTCATGTCAGATATAGCGATGATCCTTTCTCATGGGATATATACACGGATGACCAAGATGATGAAGAAAAGCCTAAAATTTTCTTAGATCTCAATGCATTGGCAATTGATGACCTCTATTTATGGGATATAAGCTCTGATGACAACGGCATTGGAGAGCTCAGGCGAAAATGGAGGGAAAAAGATGATCTATGGCAACTTAACTATGAAGGTAGTCTGATCACTGCTCGACTCAAATGGCGAGGTGATTATACCCAATGGACTATGCAGTATGAAGGCAGTACATATACTTTGCGCAAAAATCGTAAAAGAAAGGATGGATGGACATTATCAGATAATAGAAAAGCGATCATCCATTACTTTGGAGATCGCTTTGATCAGTACACTGATGTATATCTTGAATACGAAGATCAGTACTACGATGATTTTTTAGAAAACCATGGCTTACCCTTGTTTACTTCTTTTCTCATACTTTACCATGAGTATATTATAGACCAAGCTCGTTGATCAATTGATCTGCATGCTCTTTGGTTTTTACTTTATCGATAATGGCAATTATTTTTCCTGATTCATCTACAACAAAAGTAGTTCTATGGACTCCTATGATCTCCCTTCCCATAAACTTTTTTGGCCCCCATACTCCAAAAGCATTGATCACCTCTTTTTCCGTATCAGAGAGTAGGTCATACTGAAATTCATACTTTTCTATGAATTTATTATGTTTTTTGACATTGTCAGGACTTACTCCAAATATCTTGATATCATTCTTTTCGAATGTTCGATACTTATCTCTTAAGCTACAAGCCTCTTTGGTACAACCTGGGGAATCATCTTTCGGATAGAAAAATAAAACGTACTTAGATCCTTCTAAGGATTTATTTGAGACTTCATTTTCATTTTGATCAAGTGCTGAAAAATCAGGAACCTGATCTCCTACTTTTAGATGTGATATACCCATTGTGGTTTGCTTTAAATTAAAAGAGAAACGTGCTCAGGCAGGATATGTTCAATTATCAAAAACTTATCACCTTTTCGGTTACATTATCTCTATCATCTCTAGCTATTATTCTCAAGCTATTAGATTTTTGTAGTGACAATTGATGGAGATCTATTTTCAGAATTTTATTCATGCTTTTATATGATGCAGGTACCCATGCATCATTGATGTAGCAGTCGTATTCTATAGGCCTTGCCATCCCCTTAGTTGAGTAGTTGTCACTAAGTTTAAGCTTGATCAGCTTATTCTTAGACCATATATTTTTCTTAACTGTAAGTATGCTAGGTGCTATGGTATCTTTAGCTAAATGATAAGATCCAAATTCATCTATACGACAGCTGAGTATGTTATTCTCAATATTACCACCGTAACTGATTCCTTTATCTGCATTAACGAGTACTATTTTATGGGTATCATGATAGGTTTTCGGAATACTCATATTAAGCTCTGCATACTTGAGTAATGGTATGGTCTTATTACCGATTTTAAGGGTATTATTTTCTAGCGTCTCAGCATCTTGAAAAAACTCGTATTGAATACGCTCCTTTTTGAGCAGCCCTTTTTCAGGGATCTTTAGCTGAAAATTTGGAGTAGAGATCAGGTTTACTTGATCGTATGGTAATAATATATTGTATGGCGCTGTATTGAAGTTTTTCATATTTTGTCTCCGCCTGATCCAGATATCACGTGAAGTCGTATTTAGATCAAAATCCTCTAATATCAAGGTGATCTTTTGAAACTTATCCTTATAAAGTGGTATGATACCACGATTGGTATGGTGATTTTTGACGATAGCTATATCTATGTTCGGTAGCGCAAAACATTGATATAGCGTTACATTTTTATCTTTTTTAAATTCATAATCAGTAACACCCTTGATCTGTTTGCTCTTATCGAATGAAAAGCTATCTAAGACAGCTTGGTAAACGATTTCATCCTCAACTAATAGTTTGATTTTATGTATACCATTCTTGTTCGCAGCGCCATTCATGCGGTCATAACCCTGAAATGCCAATCCTACTCGCCAGGCCCCTATACTTATACTATCTTCATTATTGGATATGGCCGTCCTATGTAGTATATGTCCATCAGGGTCTAGGCTACTCACATACAGTTTCGATAGGGTCGGCGCCTTAGTATCTTTAGGTTTTATTCGATATAAGAAAGGATTGATTGGCTTTTCAGATGCTGTATTTCTAATTTCAAAATGGAGATGAGGTCCATATGACCTTCCTTCATTACCCATGATTGCGATATACTCTCCTTGATTTATAGCTATCATGGTGGTATCTAGCTTAATATCCATGGTAAATGACTCCGCCTTGCGCTGTTGATCTAGTAGATATGATTCTATTCTAGGGTTGAATTTTTTAACATGGGCATATACCGTAGTCAAGCCACTGGGATGATCAATGTATAGAGCTCTACCATAGCCTCCATATTCGATTTTGATTCTTGATAGTATTCCACTGGCAGCTGCTCTTATGGTGTCACCGGTATTACCATTTGAGCTTTTTATATCTATTCCGCTATGAAAATGACTTCCCCTGAGTTCACCAAAGGACCCTGCAAGAATAATATCATGATCTACTGGTGATATAAAATATGCTTCTTGGGCTACCAAATTGGAAGCCGTAGACAATAACATAAAAGCAACTGCAGTGCACAGTGCCTTTCTCATCATTTTTCGTTGAATAAATAAACTGTTAATGATCGTCTGATTTTTATATTAAATATTTAGCAAATGTATAATTAATTCATAATCAATTACATGAATTTGATATTTCTTTAACAACTCGATTCTTTTTAGTTCGTTTTGGTTAAATAAGCTCTAATGACGTACATACAATTGAATTAATGGTTAAAGCCTCTTTTCTTGAGTAATCAAATACAAAATGATAAAATTTGGTGGCTTCAAAAGATCGATAATCATTAACTCGCAATCAATGCATTTTCTAGATCTAGCGAAGTCACTATTTTATATCTCGCTATCATAACGAAGAGAACTCTGTATTAAGTGGCAATATGCCGAACATAATGTCAAACTTACTGTTATTTTTGCAGTCTTAACGCCCATAAAAACTGTGCAATGAGTAAAGAGAGATTAATATATCTAGACAATAACGCAACTACACCTACAGATCCGAGAGTGGTAGATGCAATGTTGCCTTTCTTTCATGAAATACCTGGTAACGCTGCTAGTAGAAATCACCCTTTTGGCTGGAAAGCTGAAGAAGCAGTAGATTATGCAAGAGAGCAGATTGCCAATCTATTATCAGTAGATAGTAAAGAAATAATTTTTACTTCAGGTGCAACAGAGTCTGACAATCTTGCGATCAAAGGAGTATTTGAAATGTATGCCCGCAAAGGGAATCACATCATTACACTCAAAACTGAGCATAAAGCAGTCTTGGATGCTTGCAAAAAAGTAGAAAAACTTGGTGGACAAGTTACTTATCTAGATGTGAATCGAGAAGGCTTAGTTGATCTCAAGGAATTGGAATCTGCCATAACGGATAAAACTATACTTGTCAGTGTTATGTGGGCAAATAATGAGACAGGAGTCATACAGCCTATGAAAGAAATAGGTGAGATATGTGCTAAGCACGGGGTACTATTTATGAGTGATGCTACGCAAGCCGTAGGTAAGATACCCGTAAACCCTAAAGAAACCGGAGTACATCTTATGGCATTTACAGGTCATAAAATGTATGGTCCTAAAGGAGTGGGAGCGTTATTTGTCAATAGAAAAAATCCACGTGTAAAGGTAACTGCTCAGATGGATGGCGGTGGTCATGAAAGAGGAATGAGATCAGGTACGCTTAACGTGCCAGGTATTGTAGGTCTCGGAAAAGCGGCTGAAATTGCATCGAAAGAAATGCACAGTGATAATGAAAGATTATCAAAACTAAGAGATAAGCTCGAAAAAGCTTTGATGGAGAATCTGGAGGAAGTATATATTAATGGTAGTGTAAAGCATCGTATGCCTCATGTGACTAATCTTAGTTTCAAGCATGTAGAAGGAGAGGGCCTCATGATGACCTTTAATCAGAATATTGCAGTATCATCAGGTTCTGCTTGTACTTCTGCGAGCTTAGAGCCATCTTACGTGCTGATTGCTCTAGGGTTAGGAGATGATCTTGCGCATAGTTCTATACGGTTTAGTCTAGGTAGGTTTACTAAAGAAGAGGATGTGGACTATGCTATCGATGCTTTGACTAATGGTGTTACTCATATGAGAAATCTAAGTCCGATATGGGAAATGTATAAGGAAGGTGTAGATTTGGAGGCTGTAGAATGGTCTGAGCACTAAAAACATATAGACTAGGAACCAACTATTGGACTCTAGTGTTATTAAATTTGAATAAATAAAGCATTTAAGAAATGGCATATTCAGAAAAAGTAATTGAGCACTTTAAGCATCCTAAAAATGTAGGAACGCTAGATAAAGCAAGTAAAAATGTAGGTACTGGTCTCGTAGGAGCACCTGAGTGTGGTGACGTTATGAGGTTGCAGATTGAAGTAGATGAAACTACAGGTAAAATCAATGATGCGAAGTTTAAAACTTTCGGATGTGGTTCTGCAATTGCATCATCATCGCTAGCAACAGAATGGCTTAAAGGTAAAACCTTAGACCAAGCTGAGGCGATAGACAATATGGATATTGTAGAGGAGCTAGCATTGCCACCTGTAAAAATACACTGTAGTGTACTGGCAGAGGATGCGATCAAGAGTGCCATAGCAGACTATAAAGAAAAGAACAAATAGAATGCTTTTTGTAGCAGATAGCGCTAAACAGAAAATCACAGAACTGATGACTGCTAAGTCATTAGATGAGGATTACTTTGTCCGGGTTTCTGTGACGAGTGGTGGTTGTTCTGGTCTAAGTTATTCTATGGATTTTGATAATAGTGCTCAAGAGAATGACCAAATTTTTGAAGATAATGATATTAAGGTTGTAACAGATCTTAAGAGCTTTCTTTATCTATGTAACACGACCTTGGAGTTTACTGGTGGGCTTGATGGCAAGGGTTTTTACTTCAATAATCCTAATGCGAGTAGGACCTGTGGATGTGGTGAGAGCTTTGCGGTATAGATAGTTAGGATTTACAGGAATATAAAAGAGGGTAACCCAGCCGCGGTTACCCTCTTTTATAATTTAAAGTATTAAGTTTTTGTATATATAATTATTTCATATATTTGAATTGTGTTGCGTTGTGAAACGAAGAAAGGGTACCCGAAAACTTTAGCACTAAATGATCGAGTAGGGGGAGTTATCGAAAATCCATAAGAGTAGAGCTAATTAAAACAATCATTACAATGAAAAAACTTTCAATGTTATTTTGCGGAATTTTTCTTTTCGCAGTAGTATCAAATGGTCAAATTGCTCTAAGAGCAGGGCTTAATTTGTCATCAATTAACGCAGATTTTGATGGGATTTCAGTAGAATCCAATTCTAAAATTGGATTTCAGCTGGGTGCAATGTATGAGATTGGTGTATCAGATAAGTTAAGTATTAGACCTGGTTTATTATTCTCTAGCAAAGGTAGCACAACTGAAGATCCTATTACTGGCGAGGACTTTAAGGGTGGTATCAATTATCTGGAAATTCCAATCGATATCGTGTATTACATCTTGAAATCGGATAACTCTTTTTCTTTGAGTGCAGGTCCATATATTGGATATGCTATTGGGGTATCAGGAGATGCCGAGGGGAGTCTAGAAGAAAATGGTATAAAACCATTAGATCTTGGTGTTAACCTCGGATTGCAATATGATTTTCAAAATAAATATGGCATTGGGTTTTATTATGGATTAGGTATTGCTAATATTTCAGAGGAAGATGATCTTTTGGGTATAGATGTCACTACAACTAACAACAATTTAGCTTTTGTATTTTCTTATAAGCTATAATATTGAGAAAAAAGGGAGATTTATCATTTCATAAATCTCCCTTCTATTTCCTACATTTTCTTTATACTCCCACCAGAATACTTCCCTGCATCCAAATTAGTATTTTCAGGATCTCCTTTATACTTTATACTACCACCACTACTTGCATTAGCAGTGATAGATTTAGTAGCCCATACTTTGGCACTTGCTCCTGAGCTAGCGTCTACATCAACGGTATCTGAGGCCAATGCAGTTGCTTTATAAGAAGCACCAGAGCTCACATCTATATATTGTTCTTTACATTGGCCTGATAGTTTAGCTGTTGCTCCTGAACTTACATTTACTTTCAATTTACTACATTCTACGGCTACTTTTGCTGTTGCACCAGAGCTTACATCGATGTCCAGTTCAGAGCTATTGATATGATCTACACTTTTCAGCGTGGCACCAGCGGAGGCATCTATTTGACTCACTCCATTATGATGTAATGTGATGCTCGCTTTGGTTTTATTGCCCCATCCCCATTTCTGTTTTACTTTAAGGTGGAGTACATCTCCTTTGACCTCGGTAATGATATTTTCGATATCACCTTTTATCATCTCTATTTCTGCCATATTTTGATCTGAGTTGATCAACTCGACTTTAAGATTACCAGAGACTTTTACTCCACTAAAATCATCGAAGTTTCTATTTTGACCAACCAAAATAAGACTGAAAAATAGGAGCATTAAGGAAAACATTGATTTGATCTGATTCATAGTTTGTGTAT
>JAHDGW010000112.1 GCA_020631635.1 Saprospiraceae bacterium | reverse complement strand
GTAACCGTACCTCCGATTACTCCAAGAGCAACGACTAAGTCTATCCGCGAATCACTATTGAGATGCTCTGCTTGTATATCTGTTATACCGATTGGTAAATTATCAATAATCATGGAGTTAGAAAAATTACCCGTAGTGAGGTAAGTGGAAGAGGAGACTGTACCTGATCTGAAAGAAGTATAAATGACCTCCAAGGCATTATCATTATCAAGATCAGCAATATCTAATCCAAAGGCTCCATCTATATTATTAGCAACAAGTGCCTCGCTTCCAAAGGCCCCATTGTTGTTTTCTACAAAGTAGACAGCATCATTCTCAAAGTCTGTATAAAATATGTCTTGATCATTATCTTGATCGATATCAGCAGTGCGGATATTGACTACATTCGGTGCATTGGTAGATATTGCCTGAGCAGTACCAAACATTTCTTCGTTATCATTTAAGTTTTCGTGTAATATGACGCCTTCTCCTTCTTGCGAGCCGATCAGTACATCTAGGCGATTGTCATTATTAAGATCACTGAGCTGAATGCTCTGAGGTGCTCTAAAATTATAATTAATCACTTTAGGATCTGAAAATCTATTATTGGGAAGTTGATTTTGTATCCAGTAAGCACGATTATCATCTATGGAGGCCAATACGATATCAGGGTAATTATCTCCGTCTATGTCACCTATATCAATGCTATATACGCTGATGGCGTGGTCAGTAATATCTATACCTGATGAAAATAAAGATACTCCGTCCAGGTTTCTGAACCAGCTTATTTTATCATCAGCTGCAGAGGCAGATACAATATCTGGTCGACCATCTAAATCCATATCTACAATAAAAGATAGGGTAGGGCCATCATTTGAGATGGATTGTATTAATTCTTTTTGACCGAAAGGTTGCTGACCTAGAACAGAATTTAAAAAACATAGAAAACCGAGGATATAAATCAACTGATACTTCACAAAATCTGATCTATGGTTCACAAAAGAAACATACCAAGGTATGTGTTCATTAACGCTGCAAAGATATTCTTATAGGTGATAATGACAATCTAATTGTGGTACAATTAGCTAAAAATTGAGCATAGTTGTCTCAATAGATCATATTCTAATATCGGTAATGCAAACACTACTGAGACCAAGGCCGTAAAGTCTAGTAATTGTGGTATAGAAATTGCATTACAATTATTTATAATATGTAAATCCAACATTATAAACTATAAATAATTTAGGAATTAAACTAATCTTTAAAAATATCATCCTTTTGTTTTCCTTCTTTTGGATAACGCTTAATACACTGGAAGGTCAAGCTATACAGGTGTTTGCGGGTAACGATACGCTGATTTGTGCTCAAGCCACACTACATTTATCAGATCTCAAGCCTACTATCACTGGGCTAGTCAATGATGGAAATTGGTTTACCAGAGGTGACGGTTATTTCTTACCGAATCAGACTAATAATCACTTGTTTTCTACAGCAACATATTATGTTCCAGGTAATCTTGATGCTGCTAATGGATATGTAATCCTTGATCTAGTCTCGGATGATCCCGACGGTATAGGTATACTTACACAGGAATCTGATGAAGTACATGTACAATTGAGCAGCAATGTCGCTATGATATGTAATAATAATATCAGTGTCTCACTCAATCCGATGTGTCAGCAGGAGTTACATCCCAATCTTCTTTTATCAGGATCGCTACAAGAATCTCATCTATATGATATTGAGGCATTTGATGAAGCAGGTAATTTGATTGAAGATGCAATACTAAATCATAGGCACGTAGGTCAGCAGATAGATTTCAATGTTAAATATACATGTAGCGGCAATAGTTGTTGGGGATCATTGTCCGTTAGCGACAAATTACCTCCGATATTTAATTGCACAAATCATGAGCTAAGCTGTTTTGAAGATATATCACCAGATGCGATAGGGTATCCCTTTCCATTGAATTCTTCCATTGACACCATAATAGGCAACGCGATTTTTGTCAATGATTTTGATGCTTGTAGCCAAACGACTGTTCAGTATCTCGATACTGAGTTAGAATTTCCTTGTGAGAGTGATACAGCACAACTCGTTACGAGATACTGGACTGGTGTTGATGCGTCAGGTAATAGTAGCTCATGTACCCAAGAGATTGCATTGTTGAGATCCACCTTGGCGGATATACAATTTCCCGTGGATTACAAAGCCATAAATGGAAATGCACTGGAGTGTTCGGGAGAATGGCCTTCTTTGAGTAATGGTCATCCACATCCGGATTCTACAGGATATCCTGATCTAGGGTTTTGTGATAATATGGATACTTATTACTCCGACGTATATTTTCAAAATTGCGGTAATACATTCAAAATCTTAAGAACTTGGACTGTACATGATTGGTGCAAGTCGGAGCAGGTTGATAAGATACAGACTATAGAAATAAAGGATAGCATTGCGCCATCCATTACCTGCCCAGTAGATATGACTATTGGAGTCAGTACATTTGTCTGCCAATCTTCTCCTACTGATATTGCATGGAATCATATTAATGACGGTTGCGGTGATGTGATGGTCGATTTTGATCTTTATGCAAATGGAATCATTGTTCACTCTATAGTCGATATTACAGGCTCCAATGCACTCTTACCAGCTCTAGAGCTAGGTCAGTATGAGGCAGTCATAAGTGCAAAAGATGCATGCAGTAATACTAGCATGTGCAGTTTTTTCATCACGATAGTAGACGACCAAGTACCATTTATGGCATGTGATGAGATCACTACAGTATCTCTTGGGGCTGATGGTACAGGTAGAATCTATGCGAATAGTCTTGATGATGGATCGCTAGATACTTGTAGTCCATTAAGTTTTTTAGTTAGAAAAATGACAGACGGATGTGGATATGACCAGTCTTATGCAGATTATGTACAATTCTGTTGTAACGAAATAGGTCAAACTCTCATGGTGGAACTCATGGCGCAAGATGCTTATGGTAATATGAATAGTTGTATGGTTGAGGTAATCATTGAGGATGATGTTGCGCCATTACTGAGTTGCCCACCTGATCTTACAATAGACTGTACTAGCGTAGTCGATACTTCTGATTGGTCAATTTTTGGAAAGGTAGTGCCTAGTAATACGGTGGTATCAGATATCGTCATCTACGATGCTTACAATGCTGGTGTAGTAGGGCAAGACGGTATTTATTCTGATAATTGCTCTTCCACTATTTCGGAAGAGGTACTTGAAAATCTCGATTGTGGTATCGGTACGATCACCAGAATTTTCAAAGCGATCGATATGTTTGGTGCTGAGCAGACATGCACTCAGACAATTACAGTACAGAATGCTCAGCCATTTTCAGAAGATAATATTACTTGGCTCGATGACGTGGAGTTTACAGGTTGTGCATTTGATATTGTTGATCAAAATCTAATGGGAAGACCATCATATACCACTAATCATTGTGATGATATTGCGATTACTTATGACGACCAAGTCTTGACAACTGTAGAGAATGCTTGCTACGGAGTGTTAAGAGAATGGACTATTATTGATTGGTGTCAGTATGATACGAATACCCAACTAGGTATCTGGTCTGATATCCAAGAGATCAGACAATACAATAATATTGCTCCATCTTGGAATAGTTGTGCAGATACGATGTTATGCATCATAGAAAACTGTGATGTGCTTTATACAAAGTCTATGTATGCCACGGATGATTGTAGTGGTGAAGGCAGCTTGGAATATAGCTGGGCATTAGATATAAATAGTGACGGCAGTATAGATGAGAGTGGAGAAAGTAACTCCATAAGTCAATCACTTGAGATAGGAATACATAAAGTAACTTGGACTGTAGAAGATGGATGTGGGAATTATACCACCTGCCAAGAAATAATTGAAGTTAAAGACTGTAAAGCCCCTCAACCTACTTGTCGAACTAGTTTTACCATTGTTATCTCAGAGTCGACTGGTGAAGCGGAGATATGGGCTGAAGATTTCTATTTATATGCTGAGGATAATTGTGATGACGAAGCTGAATTGGAAATTTCATTTAGCCCAAGTATCGATGATAACGTACGTATATTTTCATGTCATGATATTACTAATGGTGTAGAGAGAGTATTTGATCTAGAAATGTGGGTTACGGATAGTTCGGGCAACGCTGATTTTTGCGCAGTCCAACTGATAGTTCAGGATAACCATGGAGATGCTTGTCTTGATGTCATTCAACAAGAAGAGATGCACGGTTGGTTGAGGTCATACTCATCATACTATCCAGAGGGTAGTTACATAGAGCTGCAGTCAGAAGGTATGACAGATACCTTATATACTATGGATGAGTACGGGGCCTATGATCTTTCATTGATGACTGATCTAGATTATCTCATAACACCACGTAACAAAGACAACTATACACAGGGAGTCTCAGTACTAGATATTTTATTAATTCAAAAACATATTCTAGGTATACAACCTTTTGATGAAGCTTATAAGGTCCTTGCAGCTGATGTAAACTCATCTAATTCAGTAAGTAGTCTTGATCTCATAGAATTGCAAAAGCTCATTTTAGGACAAACTGACACTTTACGCAGATCTGATAGTTGGTTATTTGTGCCAGAGGAGTATGAGTATCCAGAAAGTAGCAGTCCTTGGGGAGCCCCATTTAGTATTAACTATGGACCTTCATTTCCAGCAGTCGATAGCCTCAATTTTAGGGCGATCAAAGTAGGTGATGTAAATGGTAGTATTAATCTCCAGTCTGATCAAGATCTATCCACTAGGAATAGTGGTTATACCCTTCATCTCGAAAAGGATAATTTAGATAATGATCTATGGCACGTATATGGAGCTGATCATCTAGAGGCAATACAGTTTGCCGTACAGCTGCCCGACGATTACAGTGAAATATCTACGGAATACGGGAATCAACACTATCATATTGATGAAAATCATATCCTTCGCTTTATCTATTCTGATCCTAGCTCACAGAGATTAACGAAAGCGAAACCCTTATTCTCATTCAGGTCTAGCAGTGATGTAGCTAAGCTTATATCTATTGAAAATGATGCTTTTGATTCGTTTGTACTAAAGGCTGATCAAAGCATAGAGAATATAGATAAGGTCGAATATTACAATGAGCCCACCCAAGGGATTGATGATGAATTGGTACGATACAATGTTTATCCTAATCCTAGTCGCGGTGATGTCCATATTACTGTAGAAAACCCTGAGCGAGAATCTATTGAACTCAGTATTTATGATAGCGCAGGACACCAAGTTTATACCTTTTTATGTACCGAAACAGAGACTATTAGCCTTGGAAGATCTTATTTTAAGAACACGGGTTTATATATCCTAAGAGGATCTTCTAGCCGTTCTGATTTTATCCAAAAGATCATAATTCACTAGAAATTATCATTTAGATCAATTTTTGAGGAGGGTATATTTTCGATAAAACATTGATGATAAAAAATATACATGTAATCATCTGATTCTTCATTCTCTTCATCTTACAGATATGATTTTTCTTCATATCTATTCACATTAATTTTTCTCTTCATATCAATCTTTTGATTGGTTCAAATATTGCTCCTTGGCATGGTGTAGTTACATGTCAAAGGACATCGACTGCCAAAATTTACACAATACACATGTTGCCTAGCAATGGGCTACAGCTTTATTTGATTTAGAGTAAAACCGAATTTTACAAAACCAGAGATCGATGATCAAAGAACTACTTACACGAACTACAAGATATCAGGGATGTCTAGTCGTCTTACTTACGTTTTTTGCGTTTCATTCATTTGGACAAACAGCTACATTCAACCCAGAACGATGTACCTGTTTGAATAATGAAGATTACGCCAATAATATCCAAGGACAGTTTACCTCGACTATAGAGGTGACAGGTGCAACAGCGGGAGTACCTTGGACTGTAACATCAAGAATTGCTGTTTATGACCCTGCTAACCAGGGTACAGCGACTCCTACTTTACTTCCTTTAGGTACGAGTCTTACCGAGTCTCCTGCCGGGACATATACCTTACAATTTCTACATGTAGATAATCTAGGATTTTCTATTACAGTATCAAACGGTACTGAAACAAGAAGTCTTACTGATGTAGATTTGGGAGTTAATTGTCGTTACCCTAGGGCGGAAGTCACTGGTGATGCTTTTGTATGTACCGATCAACAAAATGAGTTGTATATGGTAGAGGACATAACTGGTGCTACTTATAGCTGGTCTATTTCTGGCGGTGGTACTATTGATGGACTATCTGACTCACATCTTGTAAGAGTGGACTGGGGAAGTACTCCTGGAAGTTACACTCTATCCGTTGACGTCTCGACCACCGTAGGTTGTATGGAGACTGCTACCTATGAGGTTGCAATAGAAGAAGTACAGGCCCTTGCTTGTAATAATTCGGTAAATCTAACGATGGATGCAGATTGTCAGATCGATATCGTTGCTGACATGATTTTAGAGGATTTTGAGTATGAAAATGATTCTTATAGCGTTATACTCGAAGACGCAGATGGTAATTTTATATCAAATGGTTCTTTGGCATCTAATTATATAGGCCAAACCTTAAAGGTCACCATTAGCCAAAATTGTGGTGGAAATTCATGCTGGGGTTATGTAAAGATCGAGGATAAATCTGTACCAGATATTACCTGCCCTATTGATGCTACTGTGGCATGTAATACTTCAATATTACCTGCTGTTACAGGGGTGCCCACTTTATCATCAGGAAGTGCTTCTTTGCAGTCTGATGGTACGTATCTAGTAACTGGATTTGATAATTGTGGAAATGCTACCCTTACATATACAGATGAGGAAACCATTAATAGTTGTAGTGATACATTTTCAGCATCCGTTGTGAGGACATGGGTGGTTACTGATCTTTCAGGTAACTCTAAAAGTTGTTCTCATACAATATCTGTAACGAGATCGTCAACATCAGATGTTACTTTCCCACAAAACTATGACGATGCACTTATTGGTCCCGGTTCGTTGGTAGCTTGTAATAATGAAGAACCAACGGCAGTAGGCTATTGGATACCATTAGAAACAGGATACCCATCTCCAGAATCGACTGGTTACCCAAATGGTACATCATGCTCTAATATGCATGTCTCATATGTGGATGAAGCCTTTGAAATATGTGGAGATCATTCTTTCAAAATACAAAGAACATGGACCGTACATGATCAATGCACAGATGATATAGTAACCTCAGTACAACTTATCACGGTAATGGATAATCAACCACCGGTGGTAACGACTGATGTTGCGGTTTTACCATATCCTTCTGGATCATATTCTTGTGGTGCTGATTTTCCTGTAGAAGCTCCTATGGTGATTTACGAATGCGGTAATTGGGACTATGAGGTCTTTTATAAACTTATTTTAGATCCAACTGAAGGACCTTTAGAAAATGCATTGTCAGAAGGTGTGGTGAGAGATCCCATTACGGGATTATATACTATCGAAAATCTTACACCAATAGGTGATTTAGTATGGGTCATCTATAATATTACGGATGATTGCGGTAATAACAGCATCATTAGATTTGAAGTTGACTTCATTGACGAAGTACAACCTATACCCGTATGTGATCAGTATACATACCTTACCTTAAATGAATTAGGTATAGCTTATGGAGATGTCAATACTTTTGATGACGGTAGTTGGGATAATTGTGGAGTAGATCGTATCACAGTAAGAAGAATGACCACCAACGGCTGTTCTCAGCCTTCTGGTAATGAATTAGTGAAATTCTGTTGTCAAGACGTAGGTACAGTGCAAATGGTACAGCTTACGGTGTATGACGCCGCAGGCAATAGTAACTTCTGTATGGTTGAGGTTGAGGTTCAGGACTATGAGCCTCCGGTGATATCATGTCCTGCCGATTTAGAGATAAATTGCGGAGATCAAATCACAAATTTGACTGCTTATGGTAGTGCAACTACAACGGATGTTTGTGGTGCCACTATTTCAGAATTAAGTGTTGCCAATATTAATGATTGTGGATTAGGCACGGTAATCAGAACATTCACGGCTACAGATAATGCTGGTAATACAGCAACCTGCCAGCAGATCATTACTGTAAAAGACGATAATGCTTTTTATATCAATGATATCAATAGTAATGATCCTGCAGATGATGTAGTATGGCCAGCTGATCATGAAATAGATGGTTGTATTGATACTCCACTATCACCAGATGATCTCAGTTCCCCTTATGATAGACCAGTATTCTCTCAGAATGCATGCTCTAATGTAGTATCGACTCATGAGGATGTAATATTCCAATATGTCGAGGATACATGTTATAAAATCTTGAGAACATGGACGGTAATCGATTGGTGCCAGTTTGATCAACAAAACCCTGGATCTGCAACTTGGCAGTATACACAATTGATCAAAATTAACAATAATAATGCCCCATCTATCACTCAAGGCTGTTCGTCCAATGATATTGCTATAACAATGACTAACAGTTGTACGGCAAATGTCAAAATTACAGCAGCAGCTTTAGATGATTGTACAGATACAGAAAATCTAGCCTGGTCATATACGCTAGATTATGATAATGATGGTAGTACCGATCTCAATGGTAGTGGTAATAGTATAAATAGAAATTTGGATTTTGGTACACATCAAGTATGTTGGACAGTTTCTGATGATTGTGGAAATGCTTCATCTTGTTGCCAAACATTTACGATCGAGGACGATAAAGCTCCAACACCTTATTGCTTAGATGCCATTGTATCCTCTCTAAACCCTGTAGATGGAATTTTAGAAATATGGGCATCTGATTTCAATAACGGAGCTACTGATAATTGTGACGATAGTGTTACCGTATCATTCTCTTCTAATCCTAATGATCGATCAAGAACATATACTTGTGCCGATATAGAAAATGGTATTGTTGATACCATCTTACTTGATATCTACTTTATTGATTCGGATCAAAACTTTGATTTCTGCACATCTAAGCTTATTATCCAAGATAATAGTGATGTATGTACAGATATCGTAGCGCCTATTTTGATGGCAAAAGTGGCTGGTTCTATTTATAGCCCCGCTGATGACTTGATGGAGGATGTATCGGTTATGATCATGGATCAAGATATACAGTCACCTGACTATCAGATGACCAATGCCTCAGGAGAGTATGCATTTGATAATGTAGAGATGTACCACGATTACATGCTTGAGCCTACTAAGGATGTAGATCATCTAAATGGGGTGTCAACATTAGATCTCGTGATCATTCAAAAGCATATATTAGGTATTCAAGTCTTAGATACACCTTATAAAATTATTGCGGCCGATATCAATAAGTCGGAGTCTATATCTGCTGTAGATCTTATCGAATTAAGAAAAATGATTTTAGGAATTTTCGAAGAATTTCCTAATAATGAATCTTATAATTTTGTCAAAGCTGATTTCAACTTCCAAGACCCTACTCAACCATTTCCGTTTGATAATCAGATCGATTTGTATGATCTAGAAAATGATCAAGTATTTAATGATTTCATCGCAATCAAAGTAGGGGATGTAAACGAATCAGCAAATTACAATCTAGGGTCTGAAGATCTTTCCTCTAGATCTGATCATCAGTTATTTATCAAGAAGGATGAAATATCCTTGACTGCGGAGACTATAGAAGTGGACATACATACACAATCTATAAGCGATCTAGTTGGATTAGAAACCGCTCTTACGTTCAATTCTGATGCATTAGTATTGAAGTCAATTCAGGCAAATGGAATTACCATCACTGAGAATCAGTATCATGTTGTAAATAATGTCTTGAATATTAGTTGGAGTAGCTTAGATGCCTTAAGCTTCTCTGAGGGAGATATATTATTTAGTATTCAGTTTGATGTAATTGATAGCACTTTTGATTCTGATAGATTATTAGTAATCAATACCAATAGTACTCTCAAAAATGAGGTGTATACCCAACAAGCTGACGGCTACGTCGTGAGCAATCTGTCATTGAATGTTCGTAAAGCTATTAACGAATATCAGTTATTTAAAA
>JAHDGW010000111.1 GCA_020631635.1 Saprospiraceae bacterium | reverse complement strand
CCAAAAGTCAAGAAGTCTAGAGGTCTCTTCTCTCTTGTTTTTGAAAATCTGTTGGTGGCTGTGTAGAGCGAGATCATTGAGGTGCTCTATGAGCTTTTGACTTTCTGGAAAAAAAGTCCTTGCATAGGAGAGATCATCTGTGATCTGGATATAATAATCTGCTAAATCATCAGGAGTTAATAATTGTTCGCCTTTTATATGAGCTTGGAAGGCCATCCATACTTCTTCATTCTTTTTTATGAATACAACCTCTTTCAAATTAGAATTTTTATTAGAGCTAGCGAAAGTTATAAAAAGATTCTTTATCATTACTATATGTCGCATTCTATTCGTGTAACTACTCCACAAAATGTAAATATTGACTTCAGCCTTGCAACTGTAGGTGAACGCATATTAGCAGGATTTTTAGACATTATTTTCATTGTAATTCTGTCTAGTATCCTGAGCTTGATAGCGGTTGAGATTGAAAATGCCCTTTTTGGTGGACCTACAGGGTGGATCGTATTTATAGTTGTGACACCTTTGTTTTTTTATACCTTATTATTAGAGGCTTTTTGGAATGGTCAGACGCTGGGCAAGCGTATTTTAAGGATCAAGGTCATCGCATTGGATGGGGCAAGACTTACCCTTGGGAGCTGTACTCAGCGCTGGGTCATGCGTATTGTAGATGTATGGTTTAGTGTTGCCGGTGCCGTACCAGGGCTGCTGGCTTCTATGTTTATCATCATTAGCAATAAAGGACAGCGCATAGGAGATACCGTTGCCAATACTACGGTGATTACGACTAAGAAGCGAAGTAGTGTACGTAACTCGGCATTCGTGAGATTGAAAAAATCGTATGAGCCTCAGTATCCGCAAGCAGCACAGCTAAGGCCACAAGATATTGTTACCTTAAAAGAAGTTATAAGACTGACTACTACCAATCGTAAAGAGATAAATATCGATGCTGCTCAGCATATTCAGAAGATATTACATATTACTAAACAAGAACCCGCCCGAGATTTTCTGATAAAAATTGTAAAGGATTATAATTACTACGAGCAACTCAAATCTGAGGAAGATCATCAAAAATCATAATGGTATTCGGTATAACTGTTGATCAATTGAGTGTAGATTTCTGAATTAGATAATACTTCTCTATTCCCTAGGATAATAATCTGTTCTCTAGCTCTAGTGAGCGCAACATTAAGTTTTCGATCTACTCCATCTGAGTTTGTTTTAGATAAGCGATGCATCTGTCTTGCCACATTGGTGCATAGGGATATGATGATAATATCTCTAGCGCTGCCTTGGTATCGCTCTACAGTATCTATAGTCAGTCCTTCATCATATAGGTTATCATTGACAAGTTGTCTTTTGATTTTTGCAATTTGAGCTTTGTATGGAGTTATGATTCCTATAGTTTTAGAGTGGTCTCGTGGTATGACGTCCAATATTTTCGAAACCATTAGACTTTCGTACAGATTAGTTTTTATATCAAACTCATCGTCGATCGGGGTATCTATATATAGAGTCCTATTTGTCTTGATTGCTTTGGCTAGGCTATTATTTTCAGATATAAGCGGATCTATGTATAGGCGTTTTATATCTGGTATGATATGTAGATGACCATCGTAGAAACTTTGATTTGGAAAATCCAATAGAGTTTTATGCATTCTTCCCTGATGAGTCAATATTCCATAAGCATGATTCCATTGATTGGATTGTGCATTTTTCAGTAATCTCTCGTATAGGGAATCTCGCATATCTACAAGACCTATCTGGTTGAGCGACTCGTCACTGACCTGAGAAAATTCTTCCTCTTGTACTACGACCGCGGGTAACTGTTTATGGTCTCCTATCAGTATAAATTTAGAGCCTTTGCAGAGAAGACCTACGAGCATTGGCTCTATGATTTGAGATGCTTCGTCTACGATGATGGTATCAAACTTTTTTAACGCAAATAAGGTAGACTTACTTTGTATGGATGATACCGTGGCTACTACGATACGCTGATGATCCACAAACTCTCGTATCTGTTTTCGATTATCAAAATTTTCTATTTGCTCATGCAACAAAAATGGTCTAAATTTTGGATCGGTACTATGCTTGCTACCAATTTTCAAAAAACCTGAGTCCTGCACTGACGGAATGCTATATATCGCCTGGCAGATCTCATCTACTGCACGATTGGTATATGCGATCAGTAGTATTTGTTGATCAGTTTGTTCAAAAAGATACTGCACCGCATACTTGAGCATATAACTCGTTTTGCCAGTACCTGGTGGTCCCCACAATAGATAGTAGTCCCTAGCACTCAGTAAGTCTCCGAGTACTGATCTTTGATGACTTAGTATAGGGTAGTCAGGAAGAGTTACGGTATTTGCATGTTTTCTTGGTGCATCTATACCTAGGATAAGTGCTTTATAATGTGGGGCCGCTTGCAAAAATCTAAATAGGTTGCGATACATGCCATTGAAGCTACTATCGAGGAAATCAGGTTCTATATTCCAGTTTTCATATTGCTCAAAAAGTCTAATATTGTTTTGAGGGCTCCTTAGTTTGATAGTGATTTGATGATCATTGATATCAATGATATTACACTTAAATATTTGCTCTCGAAGTACTACATGTCTTGCGGTATGAGCTGGATATAATACCACAATATCTCCTGCTCTGAAACTACTTATACGCCGATACCTAGGATCCTGCTCGAGTATAACAATTGGTACGGTCTCAGCAGCCTGATTTTCGATGATGTGCAGATGATCTAGCAATGCAAATCTAGAAAGCTTAGACTCCCGATCATCTAACCATAGAGAGGCAAGACCATTATTTCGATCTTCTCCGTGGATACCTATTTTGGCGAGATGATGCTCCCGAGCAACAAAGCTTAATAGATGATGATAGTAACGCTTTTCGAGATCACTTGCCGCTACAAACACATCATTGATTTTGGCAATATCTCTTTTTACAAATCCCTTAGGCTCACTTTTGAGGCTATTAGTGAGGAGTTCGTTTATTTGAAGAGATTCATAATCCTCAATCGTATATTCTAAACAGATAAGTTCATTTCTTATTCTCAGAGCATCATGCTGTTGTGATCGGATACTCGGTGCATACTTAAGGTTGAGCTTATCGAGTCCTGAATATAATATGTAGTTACTGATCTTGCTATGCTCTCCAAAACTAGATTTGATGAGAAGATCATACAATAAGGTTTGTATATAATGATTAGCGTTGATGCCATAGATGTTAGGTCTAAATATTTTACCACTCTTGAGTTCTACGATATCTGATTTTTGACGACTATCATGCCGATGAAAAAGGTCAAGTCTACCTTGCAATCCATAATCCTGAGAAAAGAAACTAGGTTCTAGATAAGCATCGCTAGCGATGATGCCTTGTTTTGTGAATTCTTCTGTGACGGTACGCTTGAGTTGTCTAAAATGTATTTCTACTTTAGCAATGAGCTCTCTGACCGTCTGATCATCATAGGTTGAAAATTCTAGAGGATATAGTTTGAAAAAATCGGGAATCAAACTCTTGAATTGAATTTCTTGATCACTACAGATTTTATCCAAAAAGAAGTTGACAATATTTCCAATAAGCAAATGTATAGATGGCTCCGAAGGCAAGATCTTTCTAGTGAGGTAACTTGTACAACTAGTGCCCTGATAGTCAAAACACTCTGCTATACTACTCACGTCGATCAGGTAATCCGGTAACAGTACAAATGCCTTGGGTATAAGCTTATGGTCCTCTTCGATATCCACATCAATGAGATTGCATGTAAAACGACCCTTGAAAAGTTTGTCAGCGGCAAAAAGTGATTCGGTAAAGGGTTCATTACTGTCATTGATATTAAAAAGGACTTTATATTCAATATCACCTTCCTGACTGGAGAGGAATGATGCTTCGTATGTTTCAAAGTTAAGATCGTATAGTATGCCGGATATGACTCTTGTAAATTGGGTATACTTACTTCTACTCTTATATTTTTGCGGTTTATGTTGATTTAAGTAGGTGTTTGCTTTTGATGATAATTCACCAAAAAAAGATAGCAAGGATAATGAGCTCCATATGCCAAGCTCCAGGTCTTGGCTATTGATTTCGTTTTTCTTGATCGATCTTCTAAATCTATGATAAATATAAAGCTCGAAAGACGGAAGTGCATGCCGCTGTCCAGCATAAGCAATACGAGTAAATAAGGTTGAAAAATGCATAGATTCCTGTTCCGTTATTCGCTCTACGATATGATGGAAAATACTAATAATCAATTTCTCACGACGACCATGATTAGCTCCAGGTATACTGGCTTCGAGTAGCTTAGCTTCTAAGCGTCGTGATTCTTGGTGATCAAAGTATTTTTGCATAACTATGACGTGGTCTGTAAGGCCTCTGAGTTTTTTAAAAACTGGATATGATGGACTTCGATTATCAGAATTTTATTAAAAACAAAATTACCTCGGAATCATCTTAAAATGCCCAATTAACAACAATTTCCTCTAAAGGTAGCCACAATTATTGATCTCCGTTACGAATTTTGTGACTTCGTAGTATCTAGTACGTAACAATATCGTATCATGTTACAACATTAGGCAGATACACTTCCTTATTAACAATTAAAACATTAAACGAATGTCTTTCAATCTTATGGATCTTGTCAAAGATCAAGTCATGGGTCAACTTGCTGGCAAAGCTGCTGGATTTTTAGGTGAATCAGAATCAGGAGTTACTAAAGCTCTTGCTGGGATTTTTCCAATGCTATTAGGTTCAGTAGTCGACAAGGCTTCTGATAATGATGGTGCTTCAGGTATTATGAATATGCTCAAAGGTGCTGATGGTAACATTATCAACAATATCCCAGGTATGTTTGGTGATGGAGAAGGTAGTCCAGAAGGACTCGTAGAGCAGGGTAGCAGTATGCTTTCAGGACTACTAGGTGATAAAGTAGGTGGTCTGTCAAGTCTTGTGTCTAAATTCTCAGGAGTATCAGAAGGATCTACTTCTTCTCTAATGGGAATGGCAGCACCAATGATAATGGGTATGCTTGGAAAACAAGTCAAAAGTGAAGGATTAGGTATATCAGGACTTCAAGGATTACTTGAAGGACAAAAAGACTCTATTGCAAGTGCAATGCCAGAAGGGCTTGCAGATTTAGCAGGTGGAGCAGGTCTTTTAGGCTCTTTAGGAGGAATCGTTTCTGGTATTTCGGGTGCTGGTAAAGATGCCTTTGGCGCAGTAAGCGGAGCCGCTGGTAACACAGTAGGCGCAGTAGGAGATGCAGGTAAAAAAGTAGTAGGAGGTGCGACAAACCTAGCTGGAAAAGGTGTAGACGCGGGTAAAAAAGTAGTAGGCGGTGCTGCAGGTGCAGTTTCAGGTGCTGCGGGTGCAGTAGGCAATGCAGGTAAGAAAGTAGTAGGTGGAGCGACAGACCTAGCGGGCAAAGGAGTAGGCGCAGGTAAAAAAGTAGTCGGTGGTGCAGCCAATGCAGTCACTGGTGCTGCGGGTGCAGTCGGTAATGCAGGCAAAAATGTAGTAGGTGGAGCAGCAAATATAGCTGGTAGAGGTGCAGGTGCTGCAGCAGATTTAGGTAAAGGAGCTGTAAAGACTGGCGGAAGTATACTTAGATGGTTATTACCAGCATTTTTAGTTTTACTCCTAGCCGGATTTTTGATTACGAGATATGGATGTAGTACAGGTATAGATTCATTAGATGATGCTGCCAAAAGTACGATGGGAGCTACAGAAGGAGTTGTTGGTGGTGCAGCTGACTTAGCAGGTGAAGCGGCAGGAGCAGTAGGTGACGCTGCAGGTGCAGTGGGAGATGCTGCTGGTGATCTTGCTGGTGCAGCAGGTGACCTAGTAAGTGGAGCATTTAGTAAAGTAAATGAAGCGGCTAAAGCTACTTTGGATGGTATTTCTTTCGCAGCTGGTTCAGCTGGTGAACAATTTATGGGATTTGTAGACGGTGGATTTAAAGGAGATGCTCGATTCAGATTTAATAATTTGACTTTTGCTACAGGATCTGCAACGATTGCTGAAGCTTCTATTAGTGAGGTAGATAATATCGCAGCTATCATGAAAGCTTACCCAGAAGTAAAAATAAATGTAGAAGGTTTTACGGATAACACAGGAAATGCAGATAGCAATGTAGCTTTATCTAACTCTAGAGCGATAGCTGTTAAAAATAGATTAGTAGAGCAAGGTGTTGCTGCAAACAGAATCTCGGCTGAAGGATTTGGTGCTGCTAACCCAGTTGCAGATAATGGTACCGCTGAAGGAAGAAAGCAGAACAGAAGAATCGAAGTAACGATTGCTAAATAATATAGCGCTAGGGTAGTTCTTTTATGTAAAGTTGCTATTCGAGCTAAGAACTAGATTTCAAACACTTTTTAAAAAGAGTGCTCTACTTCGGTAGGGCACTCTTTTTTTTGATCATATAAAATACCACAATGCCCATGATCATAATGACCAAACCAGCTAATGATTCTATGGGTAGTTGTATCAATGTGCTACAGACAAAGGCTAAGGTGACCAAGCCATATAATAAAGGTACAAGAGGATATAGTGGAGTCACAAAACTTGGTAACTCAGTAGATCTCTTTCTAAAAATAAATATACTAAAGCCTGCAATACACATAAACAGTATATCCATAAAGGTCACAAAGGTGATGAGTTTGGCAAATGTACCCCAGATCAGTATCAGAAGACATGCCCACAGAGCTTGTACGACCATCGCGATATGTGGAGTCCGATATGTAGGATGTATGGTAGACAAGGCTTTAAAGAAGATTCCATCTTTGGCCATTTGAAAATAGATGCGAGGAGCCGTCATAGAGTATATACCGATGGTGCCAAAGATAGATATTGCGATAAAAATAGTAACCAGTTTTGCACCAAACGTAAATACTTGATTAAGAGCATCTCCAGCTACTTTGTCTGTATTAGATAAAAGTTCATAGGGTAGTGCTTTCATGTAAGCGATATTGCATAATAAATAGACAATAGTCACAATGATACTCCCTAAAATCATAGCTCGTGGTACAGTGTATCTTGGTCGTTTGGCTTCTCCAGATAGATACGTAGCATGATGCCAACCTCCAAAGGACCAAAATACTCCTACTAGACTAATAAGCATCAATGAAATAATCGATTTATCCGTAGATAGTGGCCGCGAGGAGCTAAACTCTTGTATCTCCCAGCTCCCTGTACTTATTGCCACTACGATGATAATAAATGCGATAGCCAGTAATTTTGCTCCGGTAAAAAGCTTAGCAAATGCTTGACTAATGTTTACTCCAAAAATATTGATTAGAGTTAAACCAAGAATGAGTGAGATAGCCGTTATTTTTTTAGCCATTTCGCTAAACTCAAAGAAGAATCCTAGGTAATCTACCAAAGCTACGGATAGCGCAGCTAAGGCTCCGGTATTGATCACCAATAATATTACCCAACCATATAAAAAACCAGCAAGGTCTCCATAGGCTTCTTTGAGATAAACATATACTCCTCCAGCCGTGGGAAATCGTGAAGACAACTCTGAAAAAACAAGGGTGCCTAGTAAAGTGATAAAGCCACCGATACTCCATAATAACAATACGAGAGAGTAATTTCCAAGATCTCCTATAATCTTACTGGGCGTGGTAAATATACCTGACCCGATGCACGATCCGATGGCAATCATGGTCAATCCTCCGACGGTAAGCTCTTTCTTAAGTGTACTCATAGCTATGATTAGATCAGTAAAATAGTATATTTGGACAGACCTCCCAAACAATTATATGCTTAGACGTCAAATACTATCTCTGCTAATAATGCTGATAACGATCTCGTATTGTACAGGTCAACAGTTGGGACTTGAGCTATTAGGTGATAAAAAAGAGATCAATATCCCTTTTGATTTTCATCAAGGCTTTATAGTGGTTGATCTCAAATTTAAAAATGCAATTACGCTTTCATTTTTGTTTGATACAGGATCAGAACATACAATTTTATTCAAAAGGGAGATCGCAGAGTTATTGGGCATCCCATTTGGTCGAAGAGTTAAAATTCAGGGAGCTGACCTCACCGATACACTATATGCTCATGTCCTTCGTGATGTCAATATTAGAGTAAAAAAAACGCAGGCGGTCAAAAAAGATATACTCGTCATGGACAAGGATATTTTACATATGGATGAGATCACCGGAGAGAGAATTGATGGTATTTTAGGCTCCAGTTTTTTTCGTGGCTTGGTGGTAAGAGTTGACTACAAAAAGAAAAAGCTGACTATTATAAATCCTAGAAAACTGAAAATTCCCAACAGAGAAGAGTATTCGAAAATTCCTCTTGAAATAGAAAATTATAAGCCATATATCAAGACCAGTATATCTACAACGGGCGGAGCTCCAAAAGAATTAAGTATACTTTTAGATACAGGAGCAGCGCTGGGTTTTCTTTTGCATGCCAATACCGATACGACACTACTGATCCCAGATAAAATTGTGCCGGGTAGTCTTGGTAAGGGCCTAGGTGGTGAGATTATAGGATACATCGGAAAAACACATAGACTAGAATTTGACCAATTTAAATTTGATGGATTATTGACCTATTATCAAAACCTAGACGCCAATATACTTGAATCAAATAAAATAAAACGAAATGGATTAATTGGTAATACGATGCTTTCAAGATTTGATATGTATATAGATATGGTACATAGTTGTGTATATCTGAAGCCGCTTAAGAATTACAATAAGAAGTTTAGATACGATAAGAGTGGGCTAGTCATCTACGCATATGGGCCTAAATTGGATAAGTATTTTGTGAAAGCAGTCATTTATGATACTCCTGCGGATAAGGCAGGCATAAAGCCTGGAGATATTATAGAAAAAGTAGGCTTTCGACGAATGAAGAATTATTCTCTTGCAAAGCTTTCAAAAAAACTATCGGGTGATCATGGAGATAAGATAAAACTTACTCTACGACGTGGAGATAAAAAGTTTAAAGCCACGTTTTACTTAGAAGATAAACTAGAAAATATACAATAGCCGATCATATGAGAGTCGCATTAGCACAAATATCTTCAGTACTATTAGATCCTAAAAAGACAATTCAAAAGATCATAGCATATATTGATCAAGCCGCTGCTGATAGTGCTGATCTAGTAATATTTGGTGAGGCTTTATTACCGGGTTATCCATTTTGGTTGTCACCCATGCATGCTTCCAAATTTAATGATGCGATCCAGAAAGATATACATGCTAGATATATACAGGCATCTATCTCTCCAGAAGCTGGTGATATAGATGCAATACTTAGTATCTGCAAACAACATAAAATCGCTTGCTATCTTGGTACCATTGAAAGGGCACAAAATCGGGGAGGTCATAGCCTATATTGCTCTTTGATCTATATTGATAAGCAAGGCGTTATCCAATCGGTACATCGAAAACTACAGCCGACATATGAAGAGCGGTTATCTTGGTCGCCAGGCGATGGTCATGGATTGAAGACTCATAAACTGTGCGATTTTACAGTAGGTGGGCTCAATTGTTGGGAAAATTGGATGCCGCTATCGCGAGCCGCATTATACGGTCTAGGAGAAAATTGTCATATCGCTGTATGGCCTGGAGTACCTCGCAATACTGTTGACCTTACACCAGTTTTAGCCAAAGAGGGTAGATCATATAGTATCTCTGTATCAGGGATGCTGCGCCGATCAGACATTCCTCAAGATTTTCCTCATTATGACCTGTTTTATGAATTGTGTCCAGAGCTTGTTGCTGATGGTGGTAGCTGCATTGCTGCCCCAGATGGTTCGTGGGTGATAGAACCACAAGTAGGTGAGGAAGGACTTTTTACTGCAGAGTTAGATATCAAAAAAGTTTGGGAAGAAAGGCAAAATTTTGATCCCGTAGGTCATTACTCTCGACCAGATGTTACTCGATTGATCGTAGATCGATCTCGCCAGTCAATCATTGAATTTAAGAACTAAAAGTAAAGTAGACTTGACTATTTGTATAATTTTATATACATTTGTGTCAAGTTATATTTACATAATGTAAAATTAAATTTACTATGAGTACTAAGTTAAGCTATCATGATTCACAAAAGTCATCTCGTAAATCTTTATTTATTTGGACATT
>JAHDGW010000434.1 GCA_020631635.1 Saprospiraceae bacterium | reverse complement strand
ATTAGACAATTTCTGGAGCTTATAGGAATTGCCGTTGTTACCTATCCATTTCAGGCTATTTCCACTAGTTAGCACTATTCTATTTCCAAGTCTATCGATATATTGATTAGCTCTTGCCTTTCCTAGGTTGTAATAAAACCACTTCGTTTCACCATCAATTCTTGTTTTGATTCCATTGCGATCTTGAAGTATAATGATATCATGACCTAAGCTAATATTTCTGTATCGTCCCTCTATGTTGCGGGTAGTTCGATTTCGAAAGCGATCTCTATTGTGATCAAATGTACCATTATAGTATTTTTCATGTCGTAAATTATAATCATGATATCTAGGTACTTCGTAACGTGGTGCATTGCGCCTATGGCCCTCTCTATAAAACATCTCTCTGTGAATACCTTTTCTTGGTCGAAAGGAGATGCTGTTGCGACCCACTATTCTGATGACTGAGCCACAGTCGCTTTTATACAGGTGCCGACCCACTCGATGATATCTTCTCCAATCATTGGAGTAGCTATCTTTAGCTTTGATACCATGGCGCCAGTCTTTGATTTTGATCCTATGTCTTGTAGACTCCGCAGACCAATTACCAAAAATAGATTGCTTGCCAGCGCCGTGATGTGCTGAAGTACAAATGGGAATAAAAATCAGTAGAGAGAGGTAGATTAATGTTCTCATAAGCAATTACTTAATAAAGTGAATAATTACTTTAAGAGCGGAAAATCCTCTGTTAATGTATTTTACAGATATGTTAAAAAGAAGTTATGGTAAGATAAGGAGCCTAATTTTTAATCAACTTCAGAGCTTTTGGATCTCCTTTGAGTGTGGTGTAATGTAAAAAATAAACACCTGACTTATATGTACTCATATCTAATTCAAAGGTATACGTAAATACATCAATATTATCCAAGTTCATCTGCATGACCCTACCTGAAACATCTAAAAGACTGAAGGATCTAAGGTCTATATTATCACTCATATTCAGTTGTACTCGATCCTCCAAGGGATTAGGAAATGCTAATATCAATGCACTTTTATGATCATCTTTGACAAAAGTAGATACTATAGCGCTGTAGTCTATGGCACCATCTCGATCTACTGATTTTATTCTATAATAGTAATATTGATTGGCAACATCTAACATACGGTCATCATAACTGTACTCCAGCATGCCATCTTCAGCATTTATCTCACCGATTGCTTCGAATACCGTTCCATCATAAGATTTCTGAATTTCATAATGATCTACACTATATTGATCTGCTAATGACCAGGTCAATCTATTTCTCTGTGATAA
>JAHDGW010000433.1 GCA_020631635.1 Saprospiraceae bacterium | reverse complement strand
CGGGTACGAGTTTATCACGGGTATTACTATCCATGAAGTGATAAGCGATAGCACTACACTAGACAGTCAAGCTATCACGACGGATGCATTTGATATAGAAGTGCTGAATGGTACTCAAAATAATGTAGATGAAAATTTTATCAACACCATAGGGTCATTAGATTCTCTTATTGCGGTGCGGCCTTCGTATGACGATAGTGCCATAGAAAGGACTATTGACATCCAGTTTACCGCAAAAGATACGGGTCGTTATATCATTTCATGGCAGGATATTAACCCTGATTCTATACGTATCAATAAAGGATCTATCTCTATGGATACATGTACTAATATTGTCAATTTTCTTTTTAACAATGTAGGTGATGAACATGATAGTCTTTTAATGAGTAAAATCAATCAGGACTATCAACTCAAAAGATCACTTTTTGGGCTGACTACTTTTCGAGTTACAGAATAAATCAAGATTGTAATCTTGATTTACAATTGATAAACCTACTCGATCAAGAAAATATTAATTCTATAAAAGTGAAATCTTATTATCTGAGAAGATTCTAAATCAGTATTTTGATCTTAGAATAACATCGTATGACAACTCAGATAACATCACTAGCCCAGTATCAGGAATTATATAAACGAAGTGTAGAAAACCCAGAAGCCTTTTGGAAGGCAGAAGCGGAGACTTTTGATTGGATAAATCCCTTTGATAAAGTATGTGAGTGGAATTTCACAGAACCCAATGTCAAGTGGTTTATCAACGGAAAGACTAATATCACAGTCAATTGTCTAGATCGTCATCTAGAAACAAGAGGAGATCAAACAGCTATCCTCTGGGAAGCCAATGAACCAGATACTCCTGCTAGAGCTCTAAGCTATAAAGATCTATATCATCAAGTATGTCAGACTGCCAATGCACTCAAATCCATCGGTGTAGAAAAGGGAGATCGAGTCGTTTTCTATATGCCTATGGTACCCGAATTAGCCATTGGAGTATTAGCCTGTGCCCGTATTGGGGCTATTCATTCTGTAGTATTTGCTGGATTTTCGGCGCAAGCCCTAGCAGATCGAGTCGATGATGCCCAGGCAAAAGTCATCATATGCTCAGACTATAATAAGCGAGGAGCTAAGAATATACCGGTCAAGCAAGTAGTAGATGAAGCGATGGATAAATCTTGCAATAGCGTGGAGCATGTGATCGTACATCAAAATACTGGACAAGAAATCAATTGGTCTGACGATGTAGATATATGGTGGCATGAATTACTGGAAGGTAAGAGTTCAGAGTGCCCCGCTGAACCTAT
>JAHDGW010000110.1 GCA_020631635.1 Saprospiraceae bacterium | reverse complement strand
AACATCTTCATGACAAACTCTAGATTATGTGTCGAGATAATTTGTTCTACCTCCGATCTTGATTGTCGATGTAGTTTTTCGATCTCTGACTCCGGCAGATTAGCATATTGAAAAATGGTGGAGGCCACGATAGCAGAATTCACTTTAAGAGCTTTCAGGTTAACTTTATCATAAGTATCAGATGCTGCATGGTAGTTGAGTCCATACAAATCAGGTTTATGTCGAGCAACAAGATTAGGAACTCCTTGAAGCATAAAGTCAAAATTATCTGTACCCACGATCGGCACATTGATGTTGAGAAAATTCCCTAAGCCAGCTACTTTTTCTAAAAATAGATCCAATACCGGTATAAGATCATCTCGACCATTGGTAAAATACCCTATGATTGGCCCACTTCCAATATCAATAGATACAGCAAGTTTGTGCTGATCTAACTCATCTATATGGCTATTGGTATAGGCTTCACTTCCAAAATAGCCCTGCTCTTCACCATTCCATAATGCAAAACGAATGGTACGATCCGCTTGAATGTTGAGCTTCTTCATTTGTCTGGCAATATCAATCATCATAGACATATTACAGCCGTTATCATTAGCGCCAGTCCCTAGAGCCCACGAATCTAAATGAGCTCCAATAATAATAATCTCCTCTGGATATTTTTTACCTGGTATCTCTGCAATCACATTATGTGATTCAAATGAAGCTCCTGTTTCGGCTTCTAGTTGTAATTCGATATCAATTTGATTTCCTGACTCCATAAGACGGAGGCAACGCTTTGCATCTTCACGAGCCATCACTATCTGAGGTATACTTTCTTTATCACCTGTAGAACTTATAAAGCGATACAAAAGCTTGGCAGTTCGGGATGACATAAAGATAATACCAGATGCTCCATATTTAATCGCAAGGTCTTCAACGGTTTTGGCATGTACGTACTCTGCAAAGAGACCATCAATATCAAGGCATAGCTCGGTATCTACGATTACGAAATTACCTTTCACCTCATTTGATTGAGCTTGGAATGCCTCTTCTGTAGCTTCAGATATATAGATGAGTTTAGCGTTATATTTCCCAGGTTTGCTTTTATACTTGGATACTACAAGTGGTGACCAACTATTGATTTGATTACTTTTTATTTGGAGATGAGTCGATTTAGGTATCCACCGGCTCGGCATTCGGAAAGCTTCGGTTTTTACATTGAGATTAGCTTCTTTAAACTTTCGTACTCCCCAACTTACCGCTTCTTTATTAGATTTTGTTCCAGTTACTCTACCTCCTATTCGATCACATAGCTCTTGTAGGTCTTCTTCGATTGGTGTTTCTCCAAGTAGAGTGCTGATTAGACGATCGTGATCAGACTGTGGAAATAGGGATAGGGGTAGTACTAGAGCAAATAGTAATATATGTATGCATTCAGTTTTCAAATCATTTTTGGTTTATCAGGTATCAAGGGTAACAGGGATTCAAGGTATCAATGTGTATAGAGTGAGGTGGTTCAAAGGGATCTTAACTATGTGGTATCATTAATTACTAATCATTATCAATTAAACATTAGAGATCCGCTCCGCCATCTCTTTAGCAAAGTAAGTTATGATCACATCTGCTCCTGCTCGTTTGATACTGAGTAAAGTCTCTGGCATAGCTTTTTCATAATCTAACCATCCATTTTGACAGGCGGCCCAAAGCATAGAGCACTCACCACTTACGTGATATGCCGCAGTCGGATATTTGTATACTTCTTTGAGTTGGTGAATGATATCTAAGTAGTGAAGAGCTGGTTTTACCATAATGAAGTCAGCGCCCTCTGCAATGTCTAACTCTGCCTCTAGCAATGCTTCTCGCTTATTGGCGGGATCCATTTGGTAGGTTTTTTTATCCTCCGGAATATCAGGATTATCCACAGGGGCAGAATCTAATGCATCACGAAATGGTCCATACATGGCACTAGCATACTTGGCGGTATAGGACATGATGGAAGTATTCTGAAAGCCATGGTCATCTAGCAAATCTCGGATATACCCTACACGGCCATCCATCATATCACTAGGTCCTAGCATATCAAACCCGGCTTGAGCTTGGGCAACCGACATCTTACCCAGTATCTCTAACGAAAGGTCATTATCGATTTCACCATTGAGTACCAAACCGTCATGACCGTCAGAGGAGTAGGGGTCCATGGCTACGTCACTGATGAGGCAGATATTTGGAAATTCCTCTTTGATCTTAGTAGCAGCTTTTAGATAGAAATTATCCTCTGCATAACTGTATGTAGCAGTTTGATCTTTATGCTGGTTAGGGATTTTCGGAAACATCATGAAGGCTTTCAGACCTAGTTTTTGGCACTCTTCAATCTCCTTGAGTGTTTGGTCTAGGCTTCGTCTTGCGGCCATGGGGAGTGAAGATATTTGGTCTTCTATACCTGATCCATCTACCAGAAATAGAGGTTGTATCAGGTCGTCAACAGTGACTCTGCACTCTTGCATCATAGCTCGAGAAGTTGATGATTTCCTATTTCGACGAGGTCTTATCTGCATGATTATTTCCTTTTTTAGGTACAGGATCATAGCCGCTTGGTCCCCAGGGATGGCACTTTCCTATACGTTTGATCCCCAAATATACACCTTTGAATACTCCCCACTCTTGTATGGCGGCGATCATATAGTGAGAACATGTAGGATGAAATCTACAAGTCGGCCCTAGTAATGGAGATATTAGTTTTTGGTAAATACGAATAGGAAATATAAATAGCCATTTCATGCGACTAGAACTTGATACTGTCTTGATAATAGCTATAATCAAAAAACCAATGTGCAAGTTTTTTATCGTCCTTTTTGATCACCGTCATATTGCGTTGGTCTTCATATTGATCGCGTAGGATGGTATTGGACACTTTCCATTCCTGTTTTAGATCTGAGTAATCTGCTTCCATATAGCACCAAACCGCTGCTAGATCATCAGACATTTCTTTGCCAATAAAGTTTAACGATATGGCACTATCAGATAGGTCAAATTGAATATTAGCATTGATGTATGCATTCAGAATAGAGTCTAGTCCGGTAGCTTCGTTTTCAACGAATAATTTGAGTTTTTTTGAACTAAAATCCTCTAAAGCCAACTCCAGATCATCGATAAAAATCTTAGACGTGACCTGTACTTTTTGCTCTATCGTATTGACTCTTACTTCAGTATTGGATAAATGAAACTCGTGAGAAGGTGTGACTTCAGAAAGGAGTAAGAAAGACGAAAAAAAGTATATCATCCAAGGCATACTCCAAAGATACGTGCAATGGGTGATATACCGTGTTATCAAAAGCTTATTGCTTGAAAAATTTCACCTTGCATTGCCTTAACTAAATAAATGCTTGGATAATAGAAGTCAGCTACCACCATTTACATATCTTCGCATATCAATTTAAAACCATGCGTCAATTCAATCGATATACGGTTACCTCAGCGCTACCATACGCCAATGGACCTTTACATATTGGGCATTTAGCGGGAGCATATTTGTCGGCAGATATTTTCGTGAGATTTATGCGTTTGACGGGTAAGGATGTGATCTATATCTGTGGATCGGATGAGCATGGCGCAGCTATTACATTAAGAGCGGCTAAAGAAGGGACTACTCCACAAGCTATAGTAGATAAGTATCACGAGCTATTTCAACGAACGTTCGAGGATATGGGGATATCTTTCGATATTTACCACAGGACTTCCGCTACGATACATCATGAGACCTCTCAAGATTTTTTTAGAAACCTTCATGCAAAAGGAGAATTTCAAGAAAAAGAATCAGAGCAGTACTATGATGCTGAAGCCAAGCAGTTTTTGGCAGATCGATATATCAAAGGTACTTGCCCTAAGTGCAACTATGAAGAAGCTTATGGTGATCAATGTGAAAACTGCGGATCAGCACTGAGTCCTACAGAATTGATTAACCCTACATCTACGGTTTCTGGCGCTACACCAGAGCTTCGTAAGACGACACATTGGTATCTGCCATTGGATAAGTACGAAACCTGGTTGCGAGAATGGATCACTACGGGGAAAGTAGATGGTAAAGAGCTCCATGATCCAGAATCTTGGAAAAAGCATGTCCTCGGTCAATGTAAGTCATGGCTAGATAGTGGCTTGCAACCAAGGTCGATGACTCGGGACCTTGATTGGGGAGTGGATGTACCTCAGGAGATTGAAGGAGCCGATGGCAAAAAACTCTATGTATGGATGGATGCCCCGATAGGCTATATCTCTGCAACGAAAGAATGGGCTGCACAAAAGGGAAAGGACTGGAAGACCTACTGGCAAGATGAGGATAGCTCATTGATTCATTTCATAGGGAAAGATAATATTGTATTTCACTGCTTGATTTTTCCAGCTATCTTGAAGGCACATGGAGACTATGTGCTCCCGACTAATGTACCCGCTAATCAATTTATGAATTTGGAAGGTCGTAAGATTTCGACTTCTAAGAACTGGGCGGTATGGGTACATGAGTATGTTGAAGATTTCCCTGGTCGCCAGGATGAGCTTAGATATTGCATGGTACGTAACATGCCAGAGCAAAAAGACTCGGAGTTTACTTGGAAAGGATTTCAGGATTGTAACAATAATGAGCTGGTGAATAACCTTGCTAATTTTGTCAATAGGGTAGTGGTATTGACCAATAAGTACTATGATGGAGTGGTACCTAGCTTTGATGAATCCTTAGATATTATTGGACCTATAGATGTCGATGAAGCGGCATATCATGATAGCGAATGTCTGAGACTGTTTGATGACTTGGATGCATACTGTGATTATCTTAGAAAATATGATTTCCGAGGAGCACTGAAAACGCTCATGGAAATCTCCACTCGGGGAAATCAGATCTTACAGAATAATGAACCTTGGAAGACCATCAAAACTGATGAAGAATCAGTGAAAGTGGTTATGAATCTTGCACTTCAGTATGTTGCTGCCTTGCGCATTGCGATCAGACCATTCATGCCTTTTACCTCGGATAAGATGACTAAACTCCTAGAAATGCCTCAGTTGAAGGAAGATGGAGAGCTTAATGAAATGTTGATGACCTTAGCTGAAGGAGAGCTTATCATTCCTGCAGGTCAGCAAATAGGGAAGCCTATTCATCTCTTCTCAAGGATTACGGATGAAGTAATTCAAGAGCAAGTAGATAAGTTGCAATCAAGTGATGTACAAGAAGAAGAGACAGCTCCTGTAAATCCTCTCAAAGCTGAGATCCAATTTGATGATTTTACCAAGCTAGATATACGTACCGCAACGATCATAGAAGCGGAAAAAGTAAAAAAGGCGAATAAATTACTTAAACTAGAGTTAGACTTAGGTTTTGAAAAACGTACGGTAGTGTCTGGTATTGCGGCTCATTATACTCCAGAGGAGGTCATAGGAAAGCAAGTAAGTCTATTGGCTAATCTTGCTCCTAGGAAAATACGTGGAGTAGAATCTCAAGGTATGATCCTGATGGCAGAGAATAGTGAAGGAAAGCTTTGCTTTGTCAATCCCGATGAGACTTTTGAAAATGGGGCGGGAGTGGCGTAAGGTTGATTGATTAGCTATTAATTCTTAGTGGTACCTCATGTCCTCGAAAGAACTCTGTGGACTTTGTGGTCTCCGTGGTTTAGAAGACGACTCGATAAATCAAAAACAACCCAAAAACAAACAATCCCACACCCGCTAATTTAGAAAACATATTCACGTGTTTATCTTGAAGTTGCTGCCTTAATAGTTTAGCAGCGAATACTTTAGAAGCATCCGTTATGATAATTGTCACCATAATAGCTCCCAAAAATATCATGGTATCGATATCACTGATTTTCTTCGTGACGATATAGCTACTTATAATCCCGATCCAAAAGATAAACGTAAAGGGATTAATGGTGTTGACTAGAAATCCCTTCAACCAAAAGCCTGAAAAACTCTTGATAGTCAGTTTTTTCCTTTCGGTATCGAATGTCATTTCTTTGATATAAGCACCTATACCAAACGACATCAATACCAACCCACCAATGATACCCATCCAGAGTCTAAAAGATTCGCTTTCTACTACCCCAGCTATGCGACGTACAAATAGATAAGTCAATGCTATTATCAAAATATCACTTACCCATACTCCGGAGCATACTGATAGGCCTTCTTTGGTGCCGTGCTCAATAGAGGCTTGGGTGATGGTAATAAATATTGGCCCTAAGAGTATGGCTAAGGTAAGACCTACTAATATGCCTTGCAGTATCAATTGCATAAATGCTAATGTAGCAAAAAGATCGTTGCAACAACTAATTTTGGAGTGCTAGTTCTGTATCGGCAGATCTGTAATAGCTCTCCTAGCTCTATCAAAATCAGGATTTAGATTAATTGCATTTTGCAGATCTTGTCTAGCGGCATCTATATTGCCTTGTAGCTGATGAGTGACTCCACGGTAATAAAACCCTAGTGCATCCTTAGGGTTAATGCCACATAAGATATCAAACTCCTCTTTGGCGAGGTCAAGGCTGTCCAACTCCAAGTATAATATGCCCTTATTGAGAAAACTTGGTTGATATCTAGGGTCTATCGTATTGATCTTGTTGTATATGTCTATAGCGCCATCGATATCGTCATGATTTTGTAGATAAAACGCCTTAGAGTGTAATGCCTCTATACTAGTAGGGTTGGCACTGATGGCTGCATTATAATAATCTAATGCTCTTTTGTCTTTTTGATTTTCATATATACCGCCTATATATAGCCATGCATCAATAAGTTCTGGATCATTTTCTACTGCAGTCTGAAAAGCATTGATAGCACGTGTCGTATCGCCTTGCTCCGTAAGGGTAACTCCTAGCATAAAAAAGGCATCTGGATTTTGAGGCTCTAGGGCAAGGATATTATTGACGGTCTGCATCGACTCTGAATACTCCTTTAAAATTACTTGCGTTTCGCTGAGCTTAAGTAGGGTAGGTATGCGTTCTGGAAATCGTTCTCCTGCTTGCTCCATGATATTGAGAGCAGCCCTTGACTGATAATAATCCATAAAGACATCAGATAGCTTATGAAAATACTGCGCTTTGGTAGAATCTATGCTAATTGCAACTTGTAGGTCTGTAATGGCTTCATCAAAGCTATTTTTTTGATAGAGTAATTCTGCACGTTGTACTCGTAAGGCTGCATTTTCGGGATCGCTCTGCACAAGTTCATTGAGTTGATCCAAGGCGGCATCTCCGGTAGACTTTGCTTTTTCAACTTCTGGTTTGCATGCCTGCAAAAATAGGATCGCGCTAATCCCGATGACTACTAAATATCTCATAAAATCTACTTTAAGTCAAAAGTACAAATTAGCCTGATACGGCTGGTATACTCTTGTTTATTATGAGGATTTTAGACGACAAGCTTCAATATATTTGATGAGGACTGTTTATAAAATGTAGAAATTACATCCGAAATTTTATCTGTTTCTATTAAAAATCCATCGTGTCCATATTGACTTTCGATAACAGAGTAGCTCGAGTTTTTTATATAATTATGAAGCTGCTTTTGCTCTATTTCGGGAAATAACACATCATCGGTGATACTGATGACGAGCGTATTGGCTTGTATACGTGACAGTGCTTTTTCGATAGAGTCTCTCCCTCTTGCAACATGATGACTATCCATGGCTTTAGAGAGGTACCAATAACTATAGGCATTGAATCTTTTCGCAAGTTTTTCACCTTGGTACCGCTGGTAAGATGCTGCTCGATCAGGAAATAGGCTAGTCTCATATTCCTTTTGAGTATTGCAATATGTAGTATGATTTCTATAGGAAAGTAAGGCTATACTTCGAGCAGTTTTCATGCCATTAATCCCAGATATCGCGGTTTCTTGTTTCCACGTGGGATCACTTTGGATGGCTAATCTCTGAGATTCATTGAATGCAATACCCCATGGGCTATGGGCGGCATTGGTAGCTAGTAAGATGAGATTACTTATCGTATCAGGAGAAGATATAGCCCATTCTAGGGCTTGTTGACCCCCGAGTGATCCTCCTATCAAAGTATGTATTTTTTCAATATTAAGATGGGATGCTAGTTGCTGATGGACTTTTACAATATCTCTTATCGTGAATAAAGGAAAGGATCTATAATACGGTTTTTGACATTCAGGATCTATATCTAATGGACTTGTAGTACCGTAGTGAGAACCCAATACGTTGGCACAAATAATAAAATATTCTTTGGGATCATATATTGTATCTGGTCCAAATAATCCTTTCCACCAATCTAATACATCGCTATTGGCAGTCAGGGCATGGCAAACCCAGATAACGTTAGACCCATCGGCGTTGAGTTTGCCATAGCTATGATAGGCTATTTCTAACTGTTGTAATGTTTTACCGCTTTCAAGCGTAATGGATTTTTTGAGCTTTGTCTTTTGCAAAGTCATATGTGGTATCATTAGTTGATGAAAAACATGGACGTATTATTGATTGAATACGCCCATGCCAACTTAGAATAAATTAAAACGTATTAAACAGTTTGGGCTTCTACAGCCTTTTTGCTCTTAACTATCGCGTTGATCAGGTCAGTTTTGATGTCTTCCACGTGCTCTATTCCTACGGAAAGGCGAAGTAATCCTGGTTCTACACCAGCGGCTTTTTGCTCCTCCGCAGAGAGTTGATCATGTGTCGTGGATGAAGGATGTATGATTAGTGTTTTGGCATCTCCTACATTGGCTAAGTGGCTGATAAGATCTACATTATTGACAATCGCATCTGCTTGTTCTTTGCCGCCTTTTACTTTAAAGCTCAGCACTCCGCCATATCCATTTTTTAGATATTTGGTAGCCGTTTCATGCGATGGGTTAGACTTTAGGCCGGCATAGTTGACCCAAACTACATCCTCATGTTGCTCTAGCCATTTGGCTATTTCTAAGGCATTATCTACCGTACGTTGTACTCTTAACGATAAGGTTTCGAGTCCTTGTATAAACTGGAATGAATTGAATGGACTCAATGCAGGTCCAAAGTCTCGTAACCCTTCTACTCGGGCACGTATAGCAAATGCTACATTGGGTAGCCCCAAAGGATTGCCTTCACCAAATACATCGTTAAATACTAATCCGTGATATCCAGGAGAAGGCTCAGAAAACTGAGGGAATTTTCCATTTCCCCAATCAAAATTACCACCATCTACAATGATGCCTCCGATACTGGTGCCATGACCACCGATCCATTTAGTGGCAGATTCTACTACTACATTGGCGCCGTATTCTATAGGTTTGGCGAGATATCCTGCCGCTCCAAAAGTGTTATCGATGACTAGAGGTATGTTGTGTTTTTGTGCAATTTTAGCCAACGCCTCAAAGTCTGGAACTACAAACTGAGGATTACTTATACTCTCCGCATACAATGCTTTGGTGTTTTCATCTATAAGACTCTCAAAACTGGCAGGATCATTACCATCAGCAAATTTTACATTGATCCCTAATCGCTTAAAGTTGACTTTAAACTGATTGTACGTACCACCGTACAGATAAGATGATGATACTAGATTGTCTCCAGCATTGAGGATATTATTCAGCGCAATGAATTGCGCCGCTTGACCTGAAGCTACTGCTACTGCCATTGTACCACCTTCTAAGGCTGCGACTCTTTTTTCAAGCACATCGGTAGTAGGGTTCATGATCCGAGTATAGATGTTGCCAAATTCTTTTAATCCAAAGAGATTAGCGGCATGCTCAGAATCATTGAATACAAATGATGTTGTTTGATAAATCGGTACGGCTCTACTTCCAGTGGTTGGGTCGGGTACTTGTCCAGCATGTAGCTGGAGAGTTTCGTAGCGGTAATTTGGTGTACTCATTCTAAATTTTTTTTCTAAGTTTTAAAAAAATCTGAAGAGCAAAGAACTTCTTGTCTGAAGCCCCTTGGCTTCAGAAATGATAGTTTTTAATAAATAATTTTGGAAACTATGATTACATCAGCTTTAAGAGGCCAGAAAGGCACATCATACAACACATGCAAATCATCATCATTGATGTCTTATAGCTAATTGTATGTTGACTGATTTGAATCATTTGTTGCTATAAAGGTAGAGTCATTTAATATAAAAATGCAAATGTTACGGCAAGATTTATGAAATCAATAAAAGTCAATCAGATAATGACCCTCTAAAATTGAATACGCTTGACCATATATAAGTACTTGTTTATCAGTGACTTT